>VSPW01000099.1 GCA_009775535.1 Muribaculaceae bacterium | reverse complement strand
CACATGTGTATACGAGCCGAGTGAAGCATACAAGGAAGGACTGAATTTCTCCACAGCCATCTCAACAAGCTGTGTCATAGAAGCAATCACAGCTATAAACATTATAAGCGACAGGAAGCTCAGGTTCACTTCCAAGAATTCAACGCCAAGCCATGTAAGCGCGCCTTGACGCAGCACATATGTCTCAAGAAGATAATTTATCGGCAATGTTATGACAAGCATAAATGTAACCGCTATGCCAAGTCCGAAAGCTGTCTTTACATTTTTCGACACCGCCAAGAACGAACACATGCCCAAGAAATAGGCGAAAATCATGTTGTCGACAAAAATCGACCGTATGAATATATTGAAATTTTCCATTGTATGCGTCTATTTAATCTTCTTGAAGTTCTTTATGGCTTGAACGGTGTACCCATATCACCACCGCAACGACTATCAATGCCATAGGAGGCAGTATCATAAGTCCATTGTTGGCATATCCATGGTCATAGCACCACTGAGGCACGACCTGATATCCAAGCAATGTGCCGCTGCCAAGAAACTCGCGGAAAAAACCAGTTATAACCAATATTATCGTATATCCGATGCCATTACCTATACCATCAAGGAATGAGGGCCAAGGCTTATTTCCCATGGCAAAAGCTTCCAGACGCCCCATCAATATACAGTTTGTAATGATCAGGCCTATAAACACAGACAGCTGCTTCGATACGTCATATGCATATGCTTTAAGCAATTGGTCAACAATGACCACCAGCCCGGCAACGACAACCAGCTGTACGATAATTCGTATATTTGTAGGTATAGTGCTTCTTATCAATGATATTATCACATTTGAGAATGCCAATACCGCAATTACCGACAGTCCCATTACGATTGCAGGCTCCAGTTTCGCTGTTACAGCTAGTACAGAACATATGCCAAGCACCTGCACTATCACAGGATTGTTCTTGGAGAAAGGATTGAGCAAGACGCTCTTGTTTGATATCTTTTCGGCCATGGCTTATTTATTACGTAATGAATTCAGATATGCCTCATAGGGCGAAATACAATTCTGGAGCATCTCCCCAACACCCTTGCTTGTGATAGTGCCGCCTGATACGCCGTCAACATAATCCTCGTCACCGGCGGGTTTCTGCCCGGCCTTTACCACCGTCACTGGCATGAACCTGCCATCCTTGAACAGATGTTTTGATTCAAACTGCCCGCTAAATGCCGGTTTCTCTATCTCAGCGCCAAGACCTGGGGTCTCACCCTGGTGTGCGAAATATGCCCCATAAACAGTAGAACCGTCGCTGTCTATAGCAACATACCCCCAAATAGGCCCCCATAGACCGGCACCGTATACCGGAATTATGTATTTCTCAGAGCCATCTGACAACGTACACATATATACCGGCAACTTACGCTCGGACAAATCTGCGATCTTGCTCTGTTCGGCTACATTTATCGAGAATGCATCGTCACCGATTATATCTCCGGCCACATTGACTACAGCCTGCGCCGTGATATAACGGTTGAAATCCGTAACGACATCGGCATCAGGTACAATGTGCACCGAGGCCAATATCTGCTTCATTTTATCCGCATCCGCATTTTCATTCTGTCTTGGTGTCAATGCAATCGACACCCCGGCAAGAGCCGCGGCAACCACCACGACCAGCACTACTATATATATAATAGTATACGATACACTTTGCTTGTTCACACTCATGGCTTACGAGATTTTAGCATTAAGACGTCGCATGCGCCTACGTACATTCGACTGCACTACACAATAGTCTATCAACGGGGCGAATGCATTCATAAGCAATACCGCCAACATCGCGCCTTCTGGATATCCGTTATTGTAGACACGGATAAGCACAGCCACAACACCAATAAGGAAACCGTAAATCCATTTACCGACATTAGTCCTGGCTCCGGTAACCGGGTCTGTAGCCATAAATACAGCAGCAAATGCAAACCCGCCTAAAAGTAATTGGTCTACAGGCTGAAGGTATGAAGCAGGATATGTAGGGCTAGCCGCCGTATTGGCAATCCACCCCATGAATAACCCGCCTGCAAACACTGACAGCATGACCCTCCAGCTGGCGATTCCACTTATAAGCAGAACCGCAGCCCCTATCAGGATCATCAATGTAGATGTCTCTCCGAACGAGCCAGGGATAAGCCCAAGGAACGCATCCCATGTAGATATGACATGGCCGTCTATACCTGTAAGCTGTATTTCCGCACCACCGGCCGTAGCAAGTTGCCCAAGAGGTGTGGCACATGTAAAGCCATCGGTCGCAACCGGACCATAGCCCATAGCCGTTCCTGTTGCGACAAAAGCCTTGTCTCCCGACATCTGTGCAGGATATGCAAAAAACAGGAATGCACGCGTGATCAACGCAATATTGAATATATTATATCCTGTGCCGCCAAACACTTCCTTGGCGAATATCACAGAGAAGGCGGTAGCTACAGCCAACATCCATACAGGTGTCTCTATCGGACATATCATAGGTATAAGGATACCTGTAACAAGGAATCCTTCCTGTATCTCTTCCTTACGCCATTGTGCTACTATAAATTCAATGCCCAATCCTACCAGATAGCACACCACCACCCGCGGAATGACAGCCAGGAATCCGTACAACATCAGTGACCAGAAAGGCATTGACTGTTCCCCGGCCGCTAGCCAATGCTGGTAGCCGGTATTATACATGCCGAATATAAAGCATGGCAACAATGCCATGACCACAATAATCATGGTTCTTTTTGAATCGATGCTATCATGGATGTGCACCCCGGAGCGGGATGTAGACCGCGGTGTATACAAAAAAGTCTCCATACCGTCAAACACCGAACGGAAAGCCTGAAGCTTCCCACCGGGCTCGAAATGGGGCTTGACACGGTCAAGGAATTTACGTAATGGTTTCACTCTACGCCTAATTTTATCTTAATGTATGATTGGTTTTCTCAAAATTGTCATTCAAGTTCCTTATGAAGGAAATCAAGGCCCTCCCTGACGATGCGCTGCAATTCCATCTTTGACGTATCGACATATTCACAAAGGGCAAAATCTTCTGGCGACACCTCATAGATGCCCAATTTCTCCATCTTGTCAATGTCCCTGCCAATTATAGCCTTCAGTAGGAATTCCGGAAGTATGTCCATCGGTAGCACCCTGTCATATTCTCCGGACATAATCATTGCGCGACGTCCGCCCAACAGGCGCGCGTCTGGATTGAACGTGCGTCCAAAGAACCGTCCGGGGAAAGTGCGGCTCACGCTCATTTTATTGGGCGATATCGATGCCCATCCCATAAACTCATCAACATCATCCCCTTCCGGTATCACTGTCAGTTGACGGTACGGATAGTGCACAAAACCGTCATGCCTTTCAGACACACCGGTCAATACATTGCCAGATATTATGCGATGATGGCGGCCATCCTGTTTCTCATTCCCTTTCAACAGAGCCTCTATAGGAGCGCCTATCACAGTTTCCGCCATATAAGGCTTCTCCACTTCCGACCCGGTCACCGCAACATAGGCCGTCATATCCAGCCTACCAGTCTCGACCAGTTCGCCTATACGGGCCAATGTCACAATATCAAGAGTCCAAACAACCTCTCCCTTGTTGACAGGAGATATATTTGCGATCTGTACCCCGGCATTACCTGCTGGATGCGGGCCAGTGACATTTATCATTTCCGCCCCAGGTATTTCAGTAAGTGCGCCTGGCCGGATTGCGACGTACACCTTTCCGGTGGTAATATTTCCAAGAAGCTCAACTCCCCTGGCCAGATACTTTTCCTTACCTTTCACCTGAAGGGCCATGTCCGCAGCAAGCGGTGCAGAATCTATTGCTGTAACGAAAATATCACGAGGGACAACATCCGGACGTGGCACAATGTCATACGGACGCTGGCGTATCATCACCAAAAGGCCACTACGCGACAACAAGTCCACCGCTTCCTCTCGTGTACGAGCCACAGCTGAATCAAACACAACGGTATCACCTGCTCCAGAAGCTTCCACTATAACTCTCTCGATCTTACGCCGTTCGCCTCGTACAATAGCTTTCACCATACCGGCCACCGGAGATACAATCTTAACATTCTCAAACGTCTTATCCCGGAGCAACGGCGTCCCGGCTTTTACTATATCCCCTTCATGGACTTCCGGCTTTGGCTGGAATCCATGGAAATCGTCAGGTATGATTGCACAATTACCGACCTTTACTTGATGCAGGACGGAATCCGCTATGCCTCCTGCGATTTTCAAGTCAAGACCCTTCTTCAATGAGAGGTTGATGCTCATGTTTTTATGTTGTTTTTCGTTTGCAACTGCAAAGTTATTTATAATTTTTATAAAAAGCATCAAATCCAAGTCCCTTTTTTGATACTATACATCGTTTACATCCCCCATGAAACGAATACACCTTTGAATTTATATAAAACGAGGAATGCAAATTGCATTCCTCGTTGTTGTACGCCCGTGGGGAGTCGAACCCCAATCGACGGAACCGGAATCCGTAATTCTATCCATTGAACTACGGGCGCATATTGCTATCTTTTTAATCGCAACGGGTGCAAAATTAGTGTTTTTTTTGTAGATTTGCAAATTACTTGAAAAAATCAGATAAATTCCTCTTCATATGGATGTCCGAATTGAGCAATCTTGGAAATCCCAACTGGCAGCAGAATGGGATAAGCAATATTTCATAAACCTCACCAGCTTTGTGAGGGAGCAATATTCCACCCGGACAGTCTTTCCGCCGGCATCAAAGATATTCGCAGCATTCGATGCCTGTCCGTTCGACACGGTAAAGGTCATTATTCTCGGTCAAGACCCTTACCACGATGTTGGACAGGCCAATGGACTGTGCTTTTCCGTATCTCCCGGCATCCCAATGCCCCCGTCGCTGGTCAATATCTTCAGGGAGATACACGACGATACCGGCGCAGAAATCCCTTCTGACGGAGATCTTAGCCGTTGGGCCAAACAAGGTGTCTTGCTACTGAACTCTACGCTAACAGTAGAAGCCCACCGTGCCGGTTCCCACCAAGGACGCGGATGGGAAGAATTCACTGATGAGGTTGTAATGCGGCTCGCAAAAGACCGCGAACATCTCGTCTTCATGTTATGGGGCAGCTATGCAATAAAGAAAGGTGCTTTTATTGACCGTTCCAGGCACATGGTGCTCACATCTCCCCACCCTTCACCATTGTCCGCATACAGGGGCTTTTTCGGAAACCATCATTTTTCACAGGCAAATGCCTACCTGTCATCACACGGACAGACTCCGATAATATGGTAAAAAGCCTATTATATAAGATATTGCCATATATTGTATTTACATTCATATCACTGGCAGTATCAGCCGCTGACACCATGACCGGAATAATGCATCCGATGTTCAGGTCATTGCAGATAAAGGTAAATGGAGACGACCAGCTACCTCCTGTAATTGTACTCGACTCCGACGACCATATTGAAATAGCGTTTGACGAACTGGCAGATGAACGCAGATACCTACGATACCGCCTGATGCATTGCGATGCCCTCTGGAATCCCTCCCGACTGGTCGAACAGGAATTCCTTGATGGCTTCAACATCGGCGACATTGAGGACTTCCGTTTTTCCATGGCGACAGCGACCCACTATATACATTATTCCATAACGCTGCCAAACAGCCAAATGAGGCCTATAATATCCGGCAACTACCTCCTACAGGTATTTCCAGAGGAAAATCCTGATGACATATTGTTACAATGCAGGTTTATGGTATCAGAGCAATCGGCAATAGTATCTGCAGAAACGACACCCCGTACCGACATAGATTTCCAGGACTCCCACCAACAATTATCGTTGATGGTAAACACCAGACATTCCGGCATATCAGATCCGTTCAACCGTCTTATGGTCACCATACAACAGAACTACAGACCTGATACGGAGACAGTCCTACCACATCCCTCGCGCGTTAACGGAACAAACGCATATTACGAACATCTCCCTGAAATGATATTTAAAGCCGGCAATGAGTACCGCCGCTTTGAAACAGTGTCCACATCCTTCCCGACAATGGGAGTAGAGGAAATCAGTTTTTCCGAACCGTACTACCACATGGCCCTCTACCCCGACCGCCCCCGTAGTGAAATGCAATATGAGTTCGACAAGACACAGCAAGGACGCTTCCGGATACACGAATACAACTCCCCAGATCCTGATGTCGAAGCCGATTACGCTGTTGTACACTTTTCTCTGGAAATGCCCAAGCTCGTAGGCTCGGATGTCTACATTGACGGCGACCTTGTAAACCGCAGGCTGGATGCCAGCTCTGTCATGAATTACAACAATGCTTCAGGAATGTACGAAAAAGCCCTGTTGCTGAAACAAGGTGCATACAACTACCAGTACCTCACCATGCCCCGCGGCAGCACCAAAGCAGAATCAACCACAATCGAAGGGGACAAATATGAGACCAGGAACGAATATCTTGTAAAGGTATATAACCGTGATCCAATGACCAGATACGACAGGCTTATAGCTGTAGCCCGTGTATTCTCATCCCCTTATTAATATAATATGGAAACAGAAACCGAAGATACCATTATGTTGCAGATTGGAGACACCCTTGTGTCGCTCGACCTTGCCGAGCGTTTTTTTTGTTGCGATCTCGATGCATGCCACGGAGAATGCTGCATCGAAGGAGATGCAGGAGCGCCCATAACCAAAAATGAAAAAAAAGAGCTAGAACGGCTTCTCCCGGAGATAAATGACGAACTTCTTCCACAGGCTCAGGAAGTCATAAGACGGCAAGGCGTATCTTACGTCGATGAAGAAGGGGACATGGTAACATCGATAATTGATGGCCGCAATTGCGTATTCACATGTTTCGCCCCAGGAGGAATGTGCCAATGTGCAATAGAGAAAGCCTACCGGGATGGGCGGGTAGCTATGCGCAAACCGATATCATGCTACCTTTACCCTCTTCGTATCACAGAATACCCCTCCTTTACAGCCGTAAACTACCACCGATGGAAAATATGCCGTCCCGCCGAAGCCCTTGGGCGTAAACTAGGACTGCGGCTTTACCAATTTCTGAAAGAGCCCCTGATACAACGATTCGGAAAAGAATGGTATGACGAACTTTGCTTGGCATGCGAATCATACCTTGAACAATACGGCAACTTAAAACCCTGTGATTTTTAACTTAAGCTTTACCTAAAGTATAGAACTTAGGGTCAAGCCGAAAACCCGGTGCATGAATTTTGAGAAAAGTGTTAAATTTGTGGCATGAAAACCGCAGATGCAA
>VSPW01000098.1 GCA_009775535.1 Muribaculaceae bacterium | reverse complement strand
AAGCATCTGGGCAAGGAATGCGCCCTGATAACCGATGGGCGCTTCTCCGGAGGCACATCAGGCCTTTCGATCGGGCACGTCTCGCCCGAGGCGGCGGCTGGCGGAGAGATCGCCCTGATTGCCGACGGAGACACAATCGACATCGACATACCAGCCCGGACGATAAACGTGAGGCTGGAGTCGGGCGAGATGGAACGGAGGCGCAAGGCCGAACAGGCCCGCGGAAAGGCGGCATACTCACCCCGCAGACGCAACCGCACCGTCTCCAGGGCACTTAAGGCATATGCATCCATGGTAACCTCTGCCGACCGCGGCGCGATACGCCACGACATTGATTAAACGGTTCAACTATGAATTTAAAAATAACAGGAGCGGAAGCTCTGATAAAAGCGCTCATATGCGAAGGTGTCGACCGGGTATTCGGCTATCCCGGAGGCGCGATCATACCCGTATATGACAGGCTGTACGACTACTCCGACAAAGTACGACACATACTCACACGCCACGAACAAGGGGCTATACACGCCGCACAAGGATACGCACGCGCCACAGGACGAACCGGCGTGGTGATTGCCACATCAGGGCCTGGCGCCACCAACCTCATCACCGGACTGAGCGATGCAATGATGGACAGCACACCGCTGGTGGTGATCACCGGACAGGTATCCGCCAAGTTCCTGGGCAGCGATGCATTCCAGGAAACTGACGTTGTCGGCATAACGCAGCCCATAACAAAATGGGCACTACAGATACGCAGGCCGGAGGACCTTACGGCTGCCATCGCAAAGGCTTTCTACATTGCACGCAGCGGACGTCCCGGCCCTGTGGTCCTCGACATCGCAAAGGACGCCCAGATAGGCACAACCGACTGGCGCTACAGACCATGCACCTTCATCCGCAGCTACGACCCTGTCCCTGAAACATCCGCCGACAGCCTACAGCACGCCGCCGACATAATAAACTCGGCACAACGACCCATGATAATATCCGGCCACGGCGTAATGATAGCAAACGCAGAGGAATGGTTGCGGCAACTTGCCGAGAAAGCGGACATTCCTGTGGCGTCCACCCTTCTTGGACTCTCCACAATGCCATCCTCTCACCCGCTTTTCAAGGGAATGCTCGGAATGCACGGCAACATAGGGCCGAATGTCAACACCAACCGGTGCGATGTACTGATTGCTATCGGCATGCGTTTCGACGACCGAGTCACAGGCGATACAGCTACCTACGCACCGCAGGCAAAGATAATACATATAGACATCGACCCTTCAGAGTTCAACAAGAACATAAGGGCAACCGTAACCGTCAACGGCGATGCCGCCACCGTATTGCAGCAGCTCATACCGATGGTCAACGAAACCACACATGACGGATGGGCGGAATCTTTCGACAAATACAACCGGATAGAACGTGAGCGTATCATCAACGATGAGATACACCCGGCATCCGACCGTAAGATGACAATGGCCGAAGTGATCAATCTGGTAAGCGAAGCAGCCGGCAATGATGCCATACTCGTCACTGATGTCGGGCAAAACCAGATGATGTCAGCCCGGTACTTCCGGTTCTCATCCCCGCGCTCCATCATCACCTCCGGAGGCCTTGGCACAATGGGATTCGGAATTCCCGCCGCAATAGGGGCTAAGATGGGATGCCCGGACCGGACCGTATGCCTCTTCTGCGGCGACGGAGGCTTCCAGATGACAATGCAGGAGCTTGGCACAATAATGGAAAACGGCACCGCCGTCAAAATCATAATACTCAACAACAGCTATCTAGGCAACGTCCGCCAATGGCAGCAACTGTTCTACAACAACCGCTACTCATCCACCCCGCTGCTCAATCCCGACTTCACAGCCATCGCAGGGGCTTACGGCATACAGTCTGAAAAAGTATCCTCACGCCATACGCTGGCCTCCGCGATAGACCGCATGATGGCACATGACGGGCCATTCCTGCTTGACGTGGACATCGATTCGGCAGGCAACGTATTCCCGATGACACCGGCCATGGCTCCCGTCGACCATATAATGCTAACCCCGGACGAAATGTTGGACATTAACGGATAAACGACATGGAACAGAAGCTATTCACAGTGACAGTATTCTCAGAAAACTGCGTAGGACTCCTCAACCAGATCTCAATAATATACACCCGCAGATGCCTGAACATCGAAAGCGTATCATCAAGCATGTGCTCCATTGAAGGCGTCCACAAACTCACACTCACCACCTACAGCGACCGCACCACAATGGAAAAGGTGGTGAAACAGATAGAGAAAAGGATCGATGTTATAAAGGCATTCCTTTACACCGACGACGATATCGTCTACCAGGAAGTGGCTCTATATAAAGTCCCCACCGCCAGCCTAATGGACGAACATAACCTCGAAGGGATAATACGTGGCCACAACGCCCGCATCCTTGATATAACCTCCGACTACACGGTGATTGAAAAATCAGGACAGCACTACGAGACCCAATCGCTGTTCGAGGAACTGCGGCCATACGGGGTACGCCAATTCTCACGCAGCGGACGGGTGCTGGTGACAAAATCGCCTTGCGAACTTGTGGACCGATGGCTGGAAAAACAGGAATCACGCCGTAAATCAGCAAGATTATGAAAATAATACAGCCACAAAGGGAGTACACCCACAGCTACTACCTTACAGCAGCACGCTGCAACGCACAGTCCGAACTGTCGGTCGCCAAACTGGCTCAGCAGGTGATAGAAACCGCCACAACACATGCCAACAATCTTGGGGTCGGCTACGAACGGCTCATACGCGACGGATACGCATGGGTACTCAGCCGTCTAACGTTCGAGATGGCACGCTACCCGCATATGCATGAGCACTACACACTCACCACATGGATCGAAGGCTTCAACCGACATTTCTCGGAACGCAACTTCGTTGTGGCATCCGAATCCGGCGAGACACTGGGCCATGTACGCTCAGTATGGGTAGCAATCGACATCGCATCCAGGCGGCCCGCCAACCTTGACGGGATCACAAACCTGGCCGACAGCATCAGCAGCAGGAAATGCCCCATAACGCCACAGTCGAAACTGCATCCGGTATCTTCACCATCAACCACCTGCAGATACATTTTCGATGCCAGCGACATCGACTTCAACCGCCATGTGAACACAGTCCGCTACATCGAACTGATGACCAACAGCATGCCACTGCAAACCTACGACTCACACTACATATCACGGTTTGAAATCGCATTCAGCCATGAGGCCCATTACGGGGAAGAGGCAGCAATAAAGGCCGCACATACAACCGATAGCACAGACCCAATCACAGTACATACCGAAATATCCGACAGCGGCAAAACCTTCTGCATTGCCAAATTTTTATTGAAAACACGATAATTTTAGCACTAAATCAGCCAATATCATATCCAAATGCACGGCTTTGCGGATTTTTTTGCTATATTTGCCGCCGTATTATCACATATCCACTAATTTAACTATCGCTTATGAAAAAATTTCTACGCATCACATTTGTTCTGCTACTGGGCTTGACATACCTCCAGCCGGCCGCTCAAGAATCGGACATAACCAATATCATCGACGCGGATTTTTCAATCTTCACCTATGGCTCTCCGGAAGAACCAGTGGAATTCGATTCCTTTAAGGGCTACTTCAACACATACTTCCCGTCATGGAGCTCTATAAATGTTGCACAGGCAGGAGGCAGCCTACTCATACGCGATGGCGGCAATGTCCGCACAAAAAACGTAGACATGTCAGCTTATGGCGGATGTGTGCGCGTATCATTGCGTGTAAAGGCCATGGACACATACGGTGGTACTGTACAGATCGCATTAGGCTACAGCTCAACTCAGACCATAATGCTTTCAGGTGAAGACTGGGAAGACATAGAGGTAACAATGTTAGGCGGCACATCATATTCAAATATTACTGTAAGGCCATTTCTCTCGTCATCTGGAATACTGGTACAATATTTAAAGATTGACCAGTCTCCATCATTCATTGCAGCTCCATATGTATTCCAGCCCAGTGATGCCGACGGCACATCATTCACCGCCATGTGGAGAAGTGTCTCAGGCGCAACCGAATATTTCATAGACGTATATTCATATGACGATAATGGTGGCAAAGAATATTTCCTCAAGAACGAATCAAGCGGCACCACCACCTCAAAGATAATCACCGGCCTTGATCCTACGAAGAAATACTATTTCGTGGTACGCGCATCTAACGGCAATGGTGTATCTGCCGACTCCGATGAAATCGAAGTTGTAAAAGCCATCGATGAAATGGAAAAACCGGTGATCATAAAAAACATATATAAAGACGATTCCTACGAAATTGCATGGTCTCCTGTCAATGATGCCGAAAGATACGAAGTAAACATATACTCAACCACCACCCTGACCGAGACAGGCAGAACCAGCATACTCGCTGAAGACTTCTCACTTGTCACATCTGGGTCTTTCAACAACGTAGACTTCACCGTATACGACCTAAACCGCTTTACACACCAGCCGGGATGGGATGGAATCACTACAAGCCTTTGCCTTGCAAACGGCATGATGGTCATCGACAACTGGGGCGATGAACGCTACCTTGCAACCCCCAATCTTGACCTTAGCAGCAACAATGGCAAAGTCTTTGTATCTGTGAATGCAGCATACAGCAGCTACGGCAGCTACTACCTCAACGGCACATTGAATATCGCACTTGTGACCGGTCAATCAGGAAACTATCAGGTAATAGACCAAAAGGACATAACATTCGATGCCTCAAAATTCAAGACATATACCGTAGAACTCTCCGGTGGCACATCCAATTGCCGGGTACTATTCACTTCTCCCGAATCAAACAACCACCGTATATTCTTTGAAGACATCAACGTGGAACAGGAACTTGGCGCCGGCTCTTCAATAAAGGAACATATCCACACAGGCAACACCGAGGGCAATTCATACTATGGCTACCTGCCATCCAAGGCCAACACCACATATTCATTTACTGTCACAGCCATCGGACGTTCAGCATCGACAGGAGATATCGTGACTATAAAATCAGAACCGTCCACAGAAGTACAATTGGGAGCAAGCCAGTCAGGCACAGACGACATCGTTGGCAATGACAGCGGCATAAATGTATGGGCTTCAGCCGAAGGCTTGACCATCACTGCCGATAAAGACACGACAGTATACGTATACGACATCTATGGACGTACAATCCATACCTCAGAAGTGAAAGCAGGTACATCCGACATAGCCATCAATACGAAAGGCATAGTTATCGTAAAGGCCAACGGATACACCAAAAAGATCATACTGTAGCGCAAACTCCAGACAACAGCAATCAAAGGGCTGATCAATCAGCCCTTTGATTTTATATAAAATACTGACAAATGAAAAATTCGAGACTATTCATCTCCTCCCTGATGATGGCCATGGCCCTATATGCCCAGGCTCGTCCCATCAGCCATTCAGAGGCATATGGGATAGCATCCGGATTCATCGCAGGAAAAGCGCACAGTGGCCACCGCACTCCGGTGCTGAAATCAACACTAAATCCGGACACAGACTCACCATATTATGTATTCAACGCTGAGGACGGAAAAGGATTCATTATAATATCAGGTGACGACAGGCTAGGCCCGGTACTGGGATATTCTGACAATGGGCAATTTTCACTCAATGATGCCCCCGACGGACTGAAGTCACTGATGGCCCTGTACAAAGCATACATAAACGGACTGCCGGACAGCAATACCCACTCAACCATCTCCGCACCAGGCATCCCGTCAATGACCCCACTGCTCGGGGATATAAACTGGGGACAGGACTATCCGTTCAACGAATCATGCCCCACTTACACCTCCGGCAGCACGACAAAGCACTATTACGTTGGATGTGTGGCCACCGCAGCAACACAGATAATGCGGTTTTACAACCATCCTGCACGCGGCACAGGGTCTAAATCATGCACTGTAAACGGCATATCCCTCTCCGCCGATTTCGGAAATACAGAATATGACTGGACTAACATGCCGGCCACCATGCCGGACTCTCCTACCGCCGCACAAATCAAGGCATCCTCCACATTGGCCGCCCACTTCGGTGTGGCCGTAGAGATGCAATACGCCCAAGGAGGCAGCGGAGCATACACACAGCTTGTCCCAATGGCCCTTCGCGACTATTTCGGCTATGATACATCCCTGAGACTGCACGTAAGGGAATACTATTCGACATCCGAATGGGTAAATATGTTAAAATCCGAACTCGATGCCGGCCGGCCAGTATATTATGGCGCAACCAGCGACAACGGTTCGGGAGGACATGCCTTCGTACTCGACGGATACGACAGCAACGACTACTTCCACGTCAACTGGGGATGGTACGGACGCAGCAACGGATACTTCCTGATCAACCACCTGAGTCCCGATGAACTGGGCGAAGGAGGCGGATACGGAAGCTATAACGTAAGCCAGGAAGCGATAACTGGAATCAGGCCATCGCTCGGAGGAAGCGACAGAGAAACAGCCGTATACGGTGCCGTACGCCTGTCATTCACACCATACAACGACACGTTCACCCTGATGACATTCATGGAGAACCACGATGTGAATAAGTTCACTGGAAAGATCGGCGGCGTGCTCACCGACCCATCTACAGGCAATATCGTGAAGGTACTCTCCTCCCAGCAACAGGAAGTGGACGGATTCTCCGGCGGACGCACAGGCGCGAAGATGGTCACCCTGCGCGATATACCCGCCTCTGCACAGGGAGTCCCCGACGGTGACTACCATCTGAACATAGGCATATGCGAGCAAGGCTCTGACTCATGGCGGCGAATGCGCCACCCTATAGGCCTGCCGGGCTATGTAAAAGTCACCGTAAAGTCAGGCGTGATTTCCGGACCGGAAGGACATGTCCCCCACCCCGATGTAAAGCTTCTGGAACAGATTTCAACAGACGGTGAAGTATATGCCGGAGGCGCGGCAATGTTCACTCTGAAACTCGACAACCGCAGCCAGGATTTCCGTCTCAGCGATATAACACTTAAACTTACATCCGTAGACAATCCCTCTTCCTCATTCACCACATCATCAAAAGTGAACATCTACGATGAAAGCATCGAGACCGTATCACTGCTTATGATACTTGACAGCGACATCAATCCCGGCGAATATGAAGTCACTGCCTACGAAACATCAGCCCCCGACTACGTATTTGATGACTCGGAAGCTGGCCGCGCCGTGATAACCGTCCACGAAGCCACATCAGAACCAGTGATGAGACTCACATCGACACCAATCTGGCCAGGGCTAAATGCAACCACAACAATCAACCAGGACGACCTTATGGGTGTTGCCGTCAGCGCCCGCAACTACGGTCCA
>VSPW01000097.1 GCA_009775535.1 Muribaculaceae bacterium | reverse complement strand
AAAGAAATGTGCCGCATTTGTTATAAGTGACTTTATAGCAAACGCCGACTACAAACAGGCGCTTACCATAGCCCGAAACAAACACGACATTATGGCGCTACAAGTATACGACCGACGAGATGCACAGATGCCGGATGTCGGTTTCATGCGAGTCACCGACCTTGAGACCGGAGCAAGCCGTTGGATCGACACGTCTTCTTCAAAAATACGCAAAGCTTACGACCGCTGGTGGTACGAAAGGCAGCAACAGATGTCTGGAATATTCAAAACGTGCCATGTCGACTATGCATCAATATCAACTGATGAAGACTATGTCAAAGCACTGATGACCCTGTTCCGCGGACGGGGAGGACGTTAACCGGACTCCACTCTTAATTAAAATTACAGAAAATGACAAATCACATACGTCGCATATTACTGTTCCCGATATTGACGGCTTTACTGAACATTCCTATAGCTGCATCGGCAGAGGTATCAGTAAGAACCACTCTTGATTCTGTTACCGTGGAAATGGGTGACCGTACAATGATACACGCCGAGATACTTAATGATGGGGAACAAGGACAAGTTGTCGGAATCCCCCAGCAAGGCCAGGAGATACAAGGGGTTGAATTCTTGGAGATAACCAACACCGAATCAGATCTAGGCAACGGCCGTAGGCAGCTACAGTATGATATACTTCTTCAAGCATTTGAGCCCCAGATGGTCACTATGCCGCGTATAGGATATGCAGTAGGTGTTGACACCACATTCGCCGAAATACTGACATTGAATGTACGGCCGGTTGCTCTCGATTCGCTGACTACTATAAATCCGATACCTGACAACTTCACTGTATCCATAGAATCAAAATGGTATGACTTTGTACCGGATTGGCTTGCAGATTTTTGGTACTGGATTATATTAGGTATACTGGTAATTGCATTAGGGGTAACTGTATTTATACTTTATAAAAAGAATGGAAAGACATTGCTCCCGCGCAAAAAAGTGGTCCCACCATATGAACAGGCTATCATAAATCTGGAAAAGTTACGTAATTCCAACCTGATTGAACGAGGCCATATAAAGGAATACTACACCAGGCTTATTGACATATTACGTGAATATTTGATGGGGCGTTATACTATATATGCCATGGAAATGACATCAAGCCAGATACTTGATGCCATAAAACAACACCCTGAAGCATCCCAAGCAAAATCCGACCTAAGGCAATTATTCCGTGTCGCCGATTTCGTAAAATTTGCAAAAGTATTGCCTCCGCAAGATGACAATATAAGATCATTCAATGTTGTCAAGCAATTTGTCGAAGAAACACGTCCAGCCATACCTGAGGAAATATCAGAAACAGACAATAAGGATAACATAGAAGATCAAAAGAAACAATAAAGCATACAAATCCAGAGAATAAATGCAACTAGCACACCCACAATATCTTTGGCTTTTTTTGGTGTTCATACCACTGATTGTATGGTACATCTTCAAGCAGCGCAACGCCAAACCTTCGATGGCCGTATCGACCATATCTCCGTTTGCAAAAACAGGGACATCATATAAATCGTGGCTACGTCACGCACTTTTTATATTACGGCTGGGGGCAATCGGTTGTGTCATTATAATATTGGCACGCCCTCAGATTAAGGACAATTGGCGCACCACATCTACAGAAGGGACAGACATAATGCTAGCTATGGACATCTCTACAAGTATGCTGGCCAGAGACTTTAAGCCAGACCGTCTTGAAGCAGCAAAAGACGTGGCCCAACAATTTGTGTCAGCACGAGACAATGACAATATCGGTATCGTCATTTTTGCTGGGGAAAGCCTCACTGGCATACCAATGACCGTGGACCATGCCCCATTACAGAATTATATTGCCGGCATACAGACTGAAATGGTAACAGAC
This sequence comes from Muribaculaceae bacterium, assembly GCA_009775535.1. Taxonomy (GTDB): domain Bacteria; phylum Bacteroidota; class Bacteroidia; order Bacteroidales; family Muribaculaceae; genus CAG-873. Next base: position 5,568 of record VSPW01000097.1, on the reverse strand, counting down.
GGTACAGCCATTGGTGACGGTATAGCCACATCGCTCAACCGTCTAAAGGAAGGTAAGGCGAAAAGCCGTAGCATAATATTGCTTACTGATGGTTCAAACAATACTGGAGTGGTGTCTCCTATGACTGCAGCCGAAATAGCCAAGGAAATGGGAGTTAAAATATATACCATAGGTATAGGCACCAATGGTAATGCCCCCTTCCCCACAATAGACATGTTCGGACGTGTCACCTACTCTCCACAGCCTGTAGTAATTGATGAAAGCACCTTAAAGCAGATAGCCCAGACAACTGGAGGCCAATATTTCCGTGCAACAAACAAAAAAGTGCTACAGGAAATATTCTCTGAAATAGATCAACTTGAAAAGACGCAGATGGATGTCCGTCATTTCTCACACACTGAAGACAACTACATGACATGGGCTTGGCTTGCTTTTGCATTCGTATGTATTGACCTTCTGTTGAGATATACAATCTTGCGGACTATACCGTGATTATTTGTTAAAATGATATTAAGAACCGATTACATCTAGATTATATATGTTTGACTTTGCATATCCTCACCTGCTCTGGCTTCTATGGACATTGGGCGTATTCGGGATGCTCTTCTGGTGGTCCAGGTTAAGCCGTGCGCGCAAGCTGCGGAGATTCGGCAATCCTGCCGTAATAGGGCCGCTTATGCCCGATACTTCAAAATACAAGCCAGGAATCAAGATCGTACTTGAACTTATTGCCTTGGCATCACTAGTGATTGTTTTGGCCCGTCCCCGCGCCGGCGAGACCGAACAGAATTCAGAAGTCCGTGGCATTGAAGTGATGATTGCATTCGACATCTCAAATTCAATGCTCGCATCTGGAAACGATGACCCAAACGGCATTTCACGGCTCGACCGTGCAAAGCTTGTCCTTGAAAAGCTTGTCGACAAGCTAGAAAACGACAAAGTAGGAATGGTAATTTTCGCCGGTCAGGCAAAAATGCAGTTACCAATCACTGTTGACTACTCATCAGCAAAAATGTATATCAATGATTTAACTCCGGATCTTATCGCATATCAAGGCACGGATATCTCAACGGCACTTGAAATGGCAATGCGTGGATTCTCTCCTGCCGAAGATGTCAGCAAGGCAATTATCCTTATAACAGATGCAGAAAATCACGATGGTGATGCTGTAGAGGTAGCACGCATGGCTGCAGAAAAAGGCATACAGGTCGATGTTATAAGCATGGGAGGAGCAAAAGGCGTACCAATCCCCGTCAATTCATCCAAATCAGATTTCCTTCGAGATAACGAGGGACAGATAGTCCTTACATCTACCAACCAGAAGCTTGCAGAAGACATTGCCAAGGCAGGTAATGGCATCTGTATCAATGGTGCATCTTCATCCGCCTTGGACAATCTGACCTCCCATCTAGGCGGTCTTGACGGAACTCTGATGAAGAATGTAAAATACAGTGCAGGGGCTGAACAATTTCCTACTTTTGCCTGGATTGCATTATTATTCCTCATCATAGATATCTTTGTTCTTGACCGTAAGATAGGTTGGCTCAACAAGATTAACTTCTTTACAAAATAAACAGGATTGACATGTACGTAATATACCGAAATATATTAATATTGATATCTGCGGCATTGCTTTACATGCCAGTGTCATACGCAGCTGAAAATTCCCGCATTGAAGATTTTTCAACTAGAAAAGAAAGAAATTTCATAAATGACGGCAACAAGCTATTCAAAGAACGCAAATATGAGAAAGCACTTGAATGCTATGAAATGGCCTTAACAGAAAACGCCTTATCGGAAGCCGCAATGTATAACCGTGCCCTTACAATGTACCAACTTGGGAAATCAGCCGGAACTCCGCCAAAAGACAATAAGTTAATACAGGATGCAGACTCAATATTCCGTAAATTGGGAGAAAACGTAAATAATACTACCATAAAGGAACGGTCTTTCTACAATGCTGGAAACCTGGCCTTTGAATCGGAAGCATACGACAAATCTGTGGCCGCCTATAAAAAAGCCCTAAAAGTCAATCCTTACAATCAGAAAACCAGACAGAACCTACTTTTGGCCCTAAAAAAGAAAAACGAACAAGATAAAGACAAAAATAACCAGCAACAACAACAGCAGCAACAGCCCCAAGAGCAACAACCAAAGGAGCAAGAGCAGCAACAACAACCACAGCAACAGCAACCACAGCCAAAAGATCAACTGTCAGGAAACTCTGAACAGATATTAAAGGCAATGCAGGCCCTGGAAAACAAGACCCGAAAAGACAATGAAAAGACCGAAAATGCAAACGGCCTTGTTAATCCGAAACCCTGGTAGGCAGCCAAACAACAGAATATCATACCAACACCTCATCTGAATATCTTATGATGGTAAAACGTTTCACTATATTGATATCCGTCCTTTTAAGCATAGCCTTACATGGCATTGCACAAGACGTGTCGTTTTCTGTAAACTCTCCCGGCAATGTTATCCAAGGCCGGAATTTCAGCCTTACATTCAGACTGAAAAATGCACAGGCTGCTGCGCCTAAAGCGCCGCAACTACCACATTGTGAACTTATATATGGACCTGCAACATCTACAATGGCAAGTTCATCATATATTAATGGACAGATGACATCATCCACATCCATTGATTATACATTCACATTCCGCGCAATTGAGCCGGGGAAAGTCACAGTGCCACCTGTTACTATAACTGCGAACGGGAAACAGATGAAATCCCAGGAAATCACGTTCACTATTTTCCCAATGGACAGTGATACGCCACAACAAGGATCTTCTGCCAACCAAAGGCCTCAAGTGCATGTCGATGACATAAACACACAGACCCCTGGGCCAGTATCCCCTCAAGACCTGTTTGTACATATATCACTCTCACGCGACAAGGTATATGAACAGGAACCAATCATAGCATCAATAAAGGTCTATACAAAATTCAGGATATCGTCATTCCTGGCCAATACGCAACCAAGTTTTGATGGGTTCATGAGCGAGGAACTTCCTGTAAACAATGAACTTACACCAGACCATTTCAATGGACAGAACTACTATTCGGCCGAATTGAAAAAGGTCATAATATATCCACAGAAATCAGGCAAACTATCAATAACTTCCGGGAAATACGATATAACAGTTGTCCAGTATGAAAATGTTTCAATGGGATTCTTCACCACAAGGCAACCTGTAGAAAGGAAAGTGGTAACGTCATCCAACTCTGTAAGCATAAACGTACTGCCACTACCAGAGCCAAAACCAGCCGGATTCAACGGCGCTGTCGGAAAATTTTCCATTGAGTCATCTCTATCCCCCGAGCGCCTTCTGACCAATGAAGCTGCCACATACTCTTTGACCATAAAAGGGACAGGCAACATAAAATATATCACCGAACCAGAAATAGAATTCCCTCATGGATTTGATGAATATACTCCCAGAAAAGAAATAGATGCGGCATTCAATGGATCAAACATGACAGGAACAGCAAAGATTGACTATACAATCGTTCCTCAGGAAATGGGGAAAGCAGTCATCCCGTCAGTCCCATTCGTATATTTCAACCCGTCAACAAAGGAATATGTCACTTTGTCCACAAAAGAATACAACGTCAATATCGGAAGGGGAGCAAATGCACCTGCATCTGTAGAACAAAAGGCCATTGACAAGTCTATGTCGGATATCCTGCACATAAAATCACAGCATGCGCCTGCAATAGATACTGGCCACTACGTATTCAATACTTTCTTGTATTGGGCCATATATATAATCTCAATAATTGTACTGGTAACAATCATTGTTATATACCGCAAGCAAATGAGGCTCAATTCCGACCTGCGCCGCCGCCAGTTGGCGCGCGCGAACAAGGAAGCCCGTCGACGCTTCAAGATGGCTAAAGATGCTATGTCTTCACAGAAACGTGACATATTCTATGAAGAAATTTCAAAAGCACTATGGGGATACCTAGGAGACAAACTTGGCATACCGGCCTCCCAGTTATTAAGAGACAATATCTCTCAACAGCTATCCGATATTGGTGCCCAACAGGCTACAATCAACAGCGTGATTGACATAATCGACCAATGCGAAATGGCCCGATTTACCCCGGTCCAGTCTGAAAATGAAATGGATAACGTATATAACGAAGCCATAAACACCGTTAAACAGCTCGAGAACATAAAATCTAAGTAATGTTCACGGCAAAAAACGTATAACATAATCCTGACAATGAAAAGAATCGCCCTGATACTGATAATATTATCCGGAATCATATTCCAGGCTGCATCTGCCACTCATGGCATAATACAGCAGGCAGATTCCGCATATAATAAAGAAGATTACGCATCGGCATCCCGTCTTTACAATAAGTACCTTCAGGAAGTCGGACAATCGCCAACCGTACTGTACAACCTGGCCAATACATATTATAGGATGGGGTCTATTGGACGGGCCATAATAAATTATGAACGGGCTCTGAGATTAGACCCCAGTTTTACGGATGCACGCACCAACCTGGATTATGTAAATTCTAAAATCCTTGACAAACCTGAAGATGATTCCTCTTTCCTTGAAAATCTTTACGACTCCATTATAGCGATGTCAACGCCAAATACATGGGCATGGACTGCACTAGGATGCTTTATATTGCTGCTCGTAGCAATAGCCTTATATATTTTTGCAAGAAAAGTAGGAATACGCAAATTAGGATTTTTCGGGGCTATAATAATGTCATTTGTGACAGTATTTACATTAACGCTTGCTGCAAATTCTGCATCAGGAAACAATGAGCACGATTATGCTATTGTAATGGTACCTACAACCAACCTGACATCCGCCCCACGAGCACCGAAAGGCAAGGAAGAAAAGGTCGTACCCATACATGAAGGTACCCGCCTAAAGATTGTAGACTCCGTACCCACGCCCGATGATGCATCTTCCCATATGTATTATGATGTAAAAATCAACAATTCTACACGTGCATGGGTAAAAGCTACGGATGTAGAACGTATATAATTAGTTATCAAACACATAAATTTATCGCCAATTTATGTGTCAAAAATTTGGCATAAAATTGACTTACTTTTTTTCAAAAAAATTTGCCTATATCAAAAGTTAATCCTACATTTATATCGGCATTAATAATAAAATATTAATACAGATATCCGAATTACTCACTTTAAAACGATAGTATCATGACTAAGACAATCACTTTCAACGACCTGCGTCGCATCAAGGACAGTCTACCCGATGGCTCTATCCACCGTATAGCAGATAAATTGAACATAACAGCACAGACCGTCCGTAATTATTTTGGCGGTAGCAACTACGACTTTGGTAAGAATGTAGGTGTCCACATCGAGCCAGGTCCAGACGGAGGTATAGTCGTCCTTGATGATGCAACAATATATGACATGGCTCTTGAAATCCTTCAGGAACAGGAATCAGCTGAATAGATGACAACCATAACATACTAAAACAAACTCATTCTCCTCCCCCCCCCTAATTAAAATCTCCCTCCAATAATCCCATTATAATGACTCAGGACAGACTTATAACTGTTGCC
>VSPW01000096.1 GCA_009775535.1 Muribaculaceae bacterium | reverse complement strand
ATCCATATATGCAATCCTGCCATTTCCGTTAAAAACAGTTAACCGGGATTTAACATGTCCAACGCCTGTTCCACGCATTAACTTTGCAGTGCGATTACAACCTGAATCTTTGTTTTTACCCATGAGTTTACTAAATTTGTACCCGATGAAACCAAAACGGCATAAAATGTCAACACCTAGCACCACAGCCATCCAAAAGGAAATCGAGAACGACCGCCGCGTACTTGAACTACTTGCCCAGACATTCCCGGATGTCAGCTCAGCCAGCACTGAAATAATAAACCTGGAAGCGATATTGAACCTTCCCAAAGGCACAGAGCACTTCGTTGCCGACCTCCACGGAGAGCACGAGGCATTCCGGCACATACTTAAAAACGCCTCCGGAAACATAAAAAGGAAAGTCACCGAAATCTATGGCACCACAATGCGTGAGCACGAGATACGCGAACTGTGCTCACTCATATACTACCCCGAGCGTAAACTGCAATATATCAGGGCATCTGAGCCAGACATGGAGGACTTCTACAACATCACCCTCCATCAGCTGATACGCGTATGCCAGACCGTATCATCAAAATACACCAGGTCTAAGGTACGCAAGGCCCTCCCGCGCGAATTCGCGTACATCATTGAGGAACTGCTGCACGAATCGCCATCCGACGACAACAAGCAGGCATACTTCAACCGGATTATAGAGACCATAATATCCACCGGACAGGCCGACCCCTTCATAATAGCCCTCTGCAACGTAATCCAGCGGCTGAGCATAGACCAGCTGCACATACTCGGCGACATATTCGACCGTGGCCCGGGAGCGCACATCATAATGGACACACTCTGCAGCTACCGCCACTTCGACATCCAATGGGGCAACCACGATGCACTGTGGATGGGCGCAGCCGCAGGCAACGACTGCTGCATCGCCAACGTCCTGCGCCTGTCACTACGCTACGGCAACCTGGCCACACTCGAGGACGGCTACGGAATAAACCTCGTCCCATTGGCCACATTCGCCATGGAGACATACGGCGATGACCCTTGCGTCAACTTTGAAGTGCACCTCCCCGAAGGCGACAGCACACATACCGAAAAGACACGCCGGCTCATCGCCCAGATGCACAAAGCCATAAGCATCATACAGTTCAAACTCGAAGCACGGATGATAGACAAACGCCCCGAATGGGGCATGGCTGCGCGTAAGCTCATATGCAATATCGACCCCGAAAAGCAATCCATCACCCTTGACGGCGTCAAATACCCGCTGAAGGACACCAACCTGCCCACAATCGATCCCAAAGACCCGTCAATGCTTACCCCTGAGGAACAGGAACTTATTGACAAGCTGCACCACTCGTTTTCAGTCAGCGACAAACTCAAAAAACACATAAAATGCCTGCTGTCATACGGATGCATGTACGGCATATACAACTCCAACCTCCTGTTCCACGCATCTCTGCCCCTGAACGCCGATGGCAGCCTTAAGGAAGTAGACATCAATGGACACAAATACAGCGGACGGCAGCTCCTGCACCAGATAGGCATGACAATGCGCGCCGCATTCAACGACGACACCCCCGAAGACGAACGCACATTCGCACGCGACTACTACTGGTATCTCTGGTGCGGCCCAGACTCACCGCTGTTCGACAAATCAAAGATGGCCACATTCGAGCGCTACTTCATCGCCGACACATCGACCCACAAGGAAGAAAAAGGATATTACTACAAGCTCCGCGACAACGAGGACATATGCAACAGCATACTCGATGCATTCAGCGTCAAAGGCTCACACCGGCACATCATCAACGGACACGTCCCCGTACGCATATCCCGTGGCGAGAACCCCATAAAAGCCAACGGAAAACTGATGGTCATCGATGGCGGATTCGCAAAGGCATACCACGACACCACAGGTATAGCCGGCTACACGCTCGTATTCCATAGCCGTGGCTTCCAGCTCGTACAGCACGAACCGTTCACATCCGCCGAAGAAGCGATAAAAAACGGCACAGACATCGCAAGCACCACCCAGATAGTCGAACTCAGCTCAAAAAGGATGCGCGTCCGCGACACCGACAAAGGACGGGAACTCCAAAGTCAGATCGACGAACTCTACGAACTCCTATACGCATATCGCCACGGCATAATCAAGGAACGCAGCAGGACAAAAGATTGAGACTCCTCCGCGCCAAATGTTAACGAGTAATAAGTTTTACAGCCGCCATTGTAAAAAAACGTCAACTCCGCCACCTCTCTCAAAAGAAATCATTAACTTTACGCTACATTATCATACATGTCGCATACCATAGGCGAGCCCGGACATTAAGCGTTTTTAACAACACCTCCATTAAGTAAATCACACCCATCGCGTGAATCTATAATGTATAAACCAAAAACAAAACCGACATTATAATGAAATACCAAACCATCGCTTCCATCGCGGCGGGTGCAATGCTCTTTGGCTGTACCTCACACCAATCGCCATCGCCAGGCGACCTCACACGCTGGGTCAACCCATTCATAGGAACAGACTTCACCGGAAACACATATCCCGGAGCGCAAGCCCCGTTCGGCATGGTGCAGCTAAGCCCCGACAACGGACTGCCTGGATGGGACAGGATAGCCGGATACTTCTATCCCGACAGCACGATAGCCGGATTCAGCCACACCCACCTCAGCGGCACAGGAGCAGGCGACCTGTACGACATATCATTCATGCCAGTAACCATCCCATACGTGGTCGGCGATGAACCCCTAGGCATCTACTCCAAATTCTCACATAGCTCAGAAGAGGCACAAGCCGGATACTACCGAGTGACACTCGACGACTACGACATCGATGTAGAACTTACCGCTACCCCACGTGCAGGCATACAGCGCTACACATTTCCCGAAGCACAATCGGCAATAATACTCAACCTTACCAAGGCCACCAACTGGGACGCCACAGTCGACACACACATCGAAATCATCGACTCCGTGACCATCGCAGGCTACCGCTTCTCAAAAGGATGGGCACGCGACCAGCGCGTCTACTTCTACACACGCCTGTCCCGCCCGTTCGACTCCATACAGCTCGACACCACCGAAGTCAACAAGGACGACAAGCCCGGCCTGGGCATAAACGCCACCATGCTATTCGACACAAAAAAAGGCGACCGCATAACAGTATCCACCGCAATATCATCAACAGGGATCGAAGGCGCGAAAGCAAACCTCCTGGCAGAAGTGCCCACCGACGACTTCGACCACTACCGCGAAAAAGCCCGCGAGGCATGGAACAGCGAACTGCGACACATCGAAGTGGAGTCCGATGACCCCGACAAGCTCACGACATTTTACACCGCACTCTACCACAGCATGATTGCCCCCACCATATTCAGCGACACCGATGGCTCATACCGCGGTCCGGACGGCAACATCCACAAGACCAGCGGGACTAACTACGGGACATTCTCCCTTTGGGACACATACCGCGCCGCACACCCCCTATACACCATCATTGACCCCGCACGCGCAAACGACATGGTAAAATCCATGATCGACTTCTACAGCCAGAACGGACGCCTCCCAGTATGGAGCATGTGGGCCGGCGAGACCGACATGATGATAGGATACCATGCCGTTCCCATAATAGCCGACGCATACCTGAAAGGAATCGGTGACTTCGACCCCGAAAAGGCATTGGAAGCATGCGTGGCCACCGCCAACCTCGACAACTACCGTGGCATAGGGCAATACAAGACACTGGGATACATCCCCTACGACCTCAAAGATGAGTACAATAGCGAAAACTGGTCACTGTCAAAGACACTTGAATACGCCTACGATGACTGGTGCATAGCACAGATGGCAAAAAAGATGGGTCGCGATGACATATACAAAGAATTCTCCGCCCGCGCATTGAACTACCGTAACGTATTCAACCCAGCCACAGGATTCATGCAGCCACGCGCCGCATCCGGCGAATTCCAGCCCGACTTCAAGCCTGAAGACTACACCCCGCACATATGCGAAAGCAACGCATGGCACTACCTGTGGTCGGTACAGCACGATGTCCCGGCACTCCGCGACCTCATCGGAGGCAGCAACGCATTTGAAGCCCGGCTAGACTCACTGTTCGGCGACAAGATCGGTGAAGAAGAAGAGCTTCCCATATTCTCCACCGGAATGATCGGACAATACGCACACGGCAACGAGCCCTCACACCACGTGGCATACCTATACAACGTGGCAGGCAACCCGTCAAAATCGCAGAAACGCCTCAAAGAGATCATGGATGCCTTCTACACCAACACCCCTGCAGGACTGTGCGGAAACGAGGACTGCGGACAGATGTCAGCTTGGTACGTGTTCAGCGCCCTGGGATTCTACCCCGTCAACCCGGCATCCGGGATATACGAAATCGGCACGCCCACATTCCGCTCAGCCAAGATACATCTCGACAACGGAAAGACATTCACCATGTCCGCGCCGCAGGTAAGCGACCAGAACATCTACATAAAATCGGTAAAAGTCAACGGACAGCCCTACAACAAGAGCTACATCACCCACAGCCAGATACTAGACGGCGCGACTGTCGAATTTGAAATGACCGGAGAACCATCCAGAAAATGGTACGACAACTACTAACCGACACATAAAAAACATAACGCCCCATACACCAATCATGAATAAACTACTCGCAACTGCAGCACTCGCAGCCATTGCCACATCTGCCATGACATCCTGCCAGGACACCAAGGCCACTTCTGGCAACGGCGCTACAGACTACACCCAATACGTCAACCCGTTAATGGGGACACAATCATCCTTTGAGCTATCTGCCGGAAACACATATCCCGCCATCGCAAGGCCATGGGGTATGAACTTCTGGACACCGATGACAGGCAAAATCGGTGACGGATGGCAATACACATACGATGCCCACCAAATCCGCGGATTCAAGCAGACACACCAGCCAAGCCCATGGATAAACGACTACGGACAGTTCGCGATAATGCCCGTGACAGGAAAACCGGTATTCGGCCAGGACGAACGCGCAAGCTGGTTCTCCCACAAAGGCGAAGTGGCAACCCCATATTATTATAAGGTATACTTGGCCGACTACGATGTAGTGACAGAAATGACCCCTACAGAACGTGCTGCCATATTCAGGTTCACATTCCCTGAAGACTCATCTTACGTAGTCGTCGATGCCTTCGACCGCGGGTCTTCAGTAACGATAGTCCCCGAAGAAAACAAGATTGTGGGATACACCACACGCAACAGCGGCGGAGTGCCCGACAACTTTAGGAACTACTTCGTCATCAAGTTCGACAAACCATTCACCTACACTGCGACATTCTCCAACAACGGCCTAAAGCCTGCCAACCAAGACACACCCGCAAAACTCACGCTCGACACATCGGCCAATGAAAAGACCGACTACCATACCGGCGCAGTAATCGGGTTCAACACCACCAAAGGCGAACAAGTAATCGCCAGGGTTGCGTCATCGTTCATCAGTCCGGAACAGGCCGAGCTAAACCTCCGCGAACTAGGGAACAACAACTTCGACTATATCGCTGCACAAGGACGCGATGCATGGAACGATGTACTCGGACGCATCGAGACCGAAGGCGGCACCACCGACCAGTTGAGAAACTTCTACTCATGCCTGTACCGCTCCACCCTGTTCCCACGCAAATTCTATGAAATAGACGCTGACGGCAATACCGTCCACTACAGCCCCTACAACGGACAGATCGAAGAAGGCTACATGTACACCGACACAGGCCTATGGGACACATTCCGCGCCCTATTCCCGCTCCTAAACCTCATGTATCCCTCTGTAAACAAAGAAATACAGGAAGGCCTCATAAACACATACAAGGAAAGCGGATTCTTCCCGGAATGGGCAAGCCCTGGCCACCGCGGATGCATGGTAGGCAACAACTCAGCCTCTGTCCTGGCCGATGCATACCTCAAAGGTGTAAAAGTAAAGGACACCGAAGCCCTCTTTGAAGGAATTGTATCCGGCACAGAAAACGTACACCCGGAAGTTTCCTCTACCGGACGCCTTGGACACGAATACTACAACACGCTAGGATACGTGCCCTACGATGTCAACATCCACGAAAATGCAGCCCGTACACTTGAATACGCCTACGATGACTGGTGCATATACCAGCTCGGAAAGGCCCTTGGCAAGCCGGAAAGCGAAATAAAGAAATATGCCGACCGCGCAATGAACTACAAGAACCTCTACGACAAGGACTCAAAGCTTATGCGCGGACGCAATGCCGATGGCTCGTTCCAAGCCCCGTTCTCCCCACTCAAATGGGGTGACGCCTTCACCGAAGGCAACAGCTGGCACTATACATGGTCTGTATTCCACGACCCGCAGGGACTCATCGACCTGATGGGTGGAAAAGAAGCATTCGTCGGCATGCTTGACTCCGTATTCGCTGTACCGCCAGTATACGATGACAGCTACTACGGATTCCCCATCCACGAAATCCGTGAGATGACAGTGATGAACATGGGCAACTATGCACACGGCAACCAGCCCATCCAGCACATGATCTATCTGTACAACTATGCTGGAGAACCCTGGAAGGCCCAATACTGGCTGCGCGAAGTCATGAACCGCATGTACACACCCACCCCCGACGGCTACTGCGGAGATGAAGACAACGGCCAGACATCCGCATGGTACGTTTTCTCCGCAATGGGCTTCTATCCTGTAGCGCCAGGTACTGACCAATATGTACTCGGAGCGCCATTGTTCAAGAAAATCACGCTCAACCTGGAAAACGGCAGACAATTCGTTATTGACGCTCCTGAAAACAGCAGCCGCAACATATATATTGACGGCATCACTATCGATGGCAAGGATTATGACAAAAACTACATAACCCACGGCATGATAGACAATGGAGGCGGAATGGAAATCAAAATGTCCGACAAGCCTAACATGACACGCGGTACAACCGAGGAGGCATACCCCTACTCGTTCAGCAACGAACTGAAACAAACCGAAACAAAATAAACCATCACATTTACAATGTCAAGCGAAAACCTTAAATCCCAAAACACGGCCGACGGGAAAAAACGGCATCCACTCACGTGGGTGCCTTCCGCCTACTTCGCCATGGGGCTGCCCTTTGTGGCCCTCTCTCTGGCCTCGGTGATCATGTTTGCCGACCTGGGAGTAGATGAAGCACAGATAACCTTTTGGACATCACTTCTCATACTCCCGTACACACTGAAATTCCTGTGGAGTCCGCTCCTGGAAATATATTTCACAAAAAAGGCATTCGTACTGGCCTGCCAGATGATATCAGGCATATTCTTCGGCCTGATCGCATTCATTCTCCCGCTGCCCGACTTTTTCGCTTTCACAATAGCCCTCATGGGAGTCATAGCCTTAAGTGGCGCGACAAACGACCTCGCCACCGACGGTAGATACCTTACAGCCCTCGCCGACAAGACGCAGGCTACGTACATAGGTTGGCA
>VSPW01000095.1 GCA_009775535.1 Muribaculaceae bacterium | reverse complement strand
AATTATAAAAAGCTTAATTTGCACAGAATAGGCCTTAAGCCTCAAAACGCTGGGGCAAAAACAAGATAAAATCATCTTTTGGAGGCAGGGCCAACTTCTTCCTTATCGATGTCTTACTTACGTAGACTGAATTTGAAGTCTGCTGAAGAAGGACTGAAATTTCTTTTGTAGAAAAGCCTGCCCGCATAAGGCACAAGATATGGATTTCCCTATCTGAAAAAAGTCCATTATATGCGCCTACAATATTGGCATGGAAATTTCCATAAAGCTCATTGATGACCGGATAAAGGTCTTCCCATTTTACAAGAGTGTCGGCCATAACGTCAGTGTTCCCGATATTGCTTATTTTTCTTAAGGCTTCCTGATTTTGTGTAGAAGGTGACCCCGCAAAAGTCTTGATTATACCCAGCTGCTGTAGCAGCAGTTTCTGCAACAGGCCTAGCTTCCTTTCCGTTGCCGGATTGGCGGCAGATTTTACGAGTGTCTGCAATGTCTCAATCCTTTCTTCAGCTTCTATCAACCTTTTCCTTCGCTTATATGAAATATAGTAAAATACGCCTATACCAAAAATAGCCACAAGAAAAATGACAAAAAAGATAATCAAAAGACGCTGATGCCTGATGGTAAGTTCATAATTGTTCCGGCTGAGACCGTATGCCGTTTCAAGAGCATCGTTACGCTCCTGCATCCGTCGCAACGCGTTGTCATCTGCCGACCGGAGAGCCTTTGCAATACCTGTCAGCCTGGACATAGACAGATTGCCGCTTGTACGGTAATCCTTGATAAGTTTCAGAAATTCAAAATATGAACTTGCAACAATATCGGCCCTTCCCTGTCCGAATCCTACCGAGTCAACAATCGCAATATATTTTTTTGCAGATTCCACGTCCCCGGCATTAAGATATAAATGGACCATTGGGATATATAATTCAAATTTAGCGTTATTGGCATCACCGTACTCCTCCAATACACCTTCCAGAATCCTTACCGCCTTTTGGGAGGACTCCGGATCTTCAGCAAGCACGGCTGCATAGTTTATACGCAAAGTCATTTCCTGCCCCTTATCCATTCCAGCAGCTCCAGACAAAGCAAACAATGAATCACATAGGCAAATTGCTTCCTTTGTGCGGCCAAGAGATATAAGCGGTGATATTTTCTTAATTTCAAAATCAATACGCCAGTGGGCGTCATCGGTAAGCCCCAACTGAGATTGAACCAAATCCAAAGAACGGACATAATCCTTATACTTGAAACTTAATCCCAACCGTTCCTGATTTACCGCCATCATAAGACTTGTGTCTCCAAAGACATAGCTGTAAGCCGAATCCAGAACGGCATAGGCATCCTTTCCCCGATCTAAAGAATGAAGATGTCCGGAAAAGGCAAATGATGCCCGCATGTATGATAATGTGTCGCTTCTGTCCCTATAATAGGCCACAGCGTAGTGCAGCAATGTATCTGAAATCAAAGACCGGCCCATGGCTTTTTTAGATTCGGCCTTGAGCAATATATAGCCTGCGCGGTCGGCATCAGACGAAAGCCCTTCGTAATCAATATCATTAAGGATTATATATGCACTATCCGGATGCTCAGACAGGAGTCCATACGCCTGATGTATCTTCCCACCGTCATCATCCATACATGAATGCAAAGCAAAGGTCAATACAATAAATGTTATAACACTGCGAAATCCCATAATATCAATCAGTAATTACTTTTTCAGGTGCAAAGGTAGCATTTTAGACTAATATCACGCTTATATACCAAACCTTAATACAAATATTAAATCTATTATATCCACCGTATAATCCGGGAAAATATTTAATTTTGCCGACGGGTCAAGATTTAAACAATATTATGACGGATAAATTGTCACGGGAACACCGCAGCCGATGCATGGCTGCCATAAAAGGAAAGGATACAAAGCCTGAAATGATTGTGCGCAGATTCCTTTTCTCCAAAGGCCTGCGGTATCGCGTGAACAACCGCAAACTGCCCGGTTCGCCGGACATAGTGCTACGAAAATACCGGACTGTGATATTTATAGACGGATGCTTCTGGCATGGGCACAAGGATTGCAGACATTTCCATATGCCAAAAAGCAATACTGATTTCTGGCGTCATAAGATCAATATGAACATGGCCCGGGATTACCGGGCCAATGTAGAGTTGCGTCTGTTGGGATGGCGCGTGATACGTGTGTGGGAATGCGATGTGAAATCAAAAGAAAACGGTATCCGCCTACTTGACCGCCTATACAGGCAAATCACAAACGTATCAGACAGGGAATATGGTATCCAAGACAATGTGGTGGATATAGCCGCCGAAGACACGGCCACCTATGGAACACCGGATACTATTTAAGGGAAAAGACCGCTGTAGACATTGATGATGCGTCGATGGTGAAAAGACGGTCATACAGCGGTTGTCCTGTACCCACAACCATCTTTATAATTTCCGCGGCCATAACCGAACCGATGATTCCAGGCAAAGGGCCTAACACCCCTCCTATGGAACATGGCATATAACCGCCAGAGGCAGCCCCTTCAGGAAATATTTCCCTGTATGTGGTGCTTCCAGGTGTGCAAGACATAACCTGTCCCCGCATCTGTGCGACGCCACCCAATACATATGGCTTGCGGTGACTTCCGCAAATATCGGTGACCATGTATTTTGTATCCGGATTGTCGGAGCCTTCCACTATATAATCATAGCCTGAGATAAGGCCGGCCACATTATCCCTGTCGATGAAACCGTTATGAGGAACGACCTCAATGTCAGGATTCATCATACGGATGCGGCCAGCCAGGGCCTCGGCTTTAGGATGACCGACATCAGACATGGTGAATGACAGCTGCCGCTGGAGGTTGGAAATGTCCACCGTGTCGAAATCGGCAACACCGATACGCCCGATACCAGACCCGGCAAGATACATGGCGACAACAGAGCCTAAAGCACCTGAGCCAACTATGAGCACGGAAGCACCAAGCAACCGCATCTGGCCATCAGCCCCGATGCCGTCAAGCAGTATGTTACGGCTATACCTTAATGCCTCTTCTTTTGAAAGGAGTGTCCGTCCCATAACCGAATCAATCAAAGATCATATCCCAATCTTTCCACACCACGTCATAGCCGCCATTTACAATAGAGTCGCGGACTGCCAACGGAGAGCGGTGGTCTGTTACCTCAAACTGTTCAAGCGCATCGGGGCATGTGGCATATCCTCCCGGCTCTGTCTGGCTACCGGCACTCATGGACGTCACGCCAAGATGCATCATATTGGCACGGAATTCCGGGGTTTCGCGTGTGGAATACGATATGTCGACATCATGATCAAATATTCGGAATGCAAATGTAAGCTGTGCAAATTCACGGTCGCTTATCACCACATTTGGCTGGAATCCGCTTTCAGAAGGGCACATCCTAGGGAAATTAACACTATAACGAGTCCGCCAATAGTGCTGCTGCAGATACCGTAGGTGACGGGCCATCATTGTGACATCCGTACGCCAGTCTTCAAGGCCTATCAAGACGCCCATGCCAATCTTGTGGACTCCGGCGCGCCCCATACGGTCATATCCGTTAAGCCGCCAGTCATAGAACGATTTCATGCCACGCGGATGGTAGCACGGATACGCCTCACGGTTGTACGTCTCCTGAAAACAGACCACACCATTGAGCCCGGCCTCAATAAGACGCCCGTAATCACGTTGCTTAAGTGGCATAACCTCAATGGTAAGGTTGTGGAAGTATGGACGGCATACCTTAAGTGCCTCCTCCAGATAATCCACCCCACACAATGCAGGATATTCGCCAGAAACCAACAGCAGGTTCTCAAACGGGCCCAGCTTCTTTATAGCCTCGCATTCCGCCTTAATCTGCGGCATTGTCAACGTGGTCCGTTCAAACGGATTGTCGTGGTTGAATCCACAATATACACACTTGTTTGTACATGCGTTGGAAACGTACATGGGTATATACATGGATATTGTCTTACCGAAACGTTCCTGGGTGAAACGCCGTGACAATTGCGCCATCTCTTCAAGGTGGGAATCCGCAGCAGGAGAAATCAGGACCATAAAGTCGTCGGGAGACAACTGCTTGACATTTCGACGCGCCTTTGCCAAAACTGCCCTCACATCGGCATCGGTGAATCCAGAAAACCTGGCCATGGTCTCCTCCCAAGGCCATTGGCCGATCACATCGGCGAAGCCATGCCCGAAGCGCGGCCCCGCTGATGTGGATTCTTGTGCATTGTCTGTCATTGTCCGCATTTTTCTGCAATATTTTGTGATATACGCATGGCACAGAAATTAGGGCCACACATGGTGCAGAACTTGTCGTCGGCATCAGGGGCATTCCTGCGTGATTCAAGATAATATTGCTTTGCACGCTCCGGGTCAAGGGACAGGTTGAACTGGTCTTTCCACCGGAATTCATATCTGGCCTTGCTCAATGCATTGTCACGGACATCCGCCCCCGGATACTGTTTTGCAAGGTCGGCAGCATGTGCCGCAATCTTATATGCAATAACACCATCACGTACATCCTCCAAATCCGGCAACGACAAATGTTCCTTAGGGGTCACATAGCATATCATTGCCGTCCCCAAATTGCCTATTATGGCTGCGCCGATTGCAGATGTGATATGGTCATATCCGGGTGCAATATCGGTAGTGAGCGGGCCGAGGGTATAGAACGGCGCGTCATGGCATACACGCTTCTGCCTTTCCATGTTTTCACGGATCTTATGCATGGGCACATGGCCAGGGCCTTCAATCAATACCTGTACATCGTGCTCCCATGCCTTTTGGGTAAGCTCGCCAAGGATGTCAAGCTCCAGGAACTGTGCGCGGTCATTGGCATCGAATGTCGAGCCTGGGCGCATGCCATCGCCAAGCGACACGGCTACATCATACTTGTTCAATATCTCGCATATCTCATCGAAATGAGTATACAGGAAACTTTCCTGATTGTGTAGGACTGTCCATTGTGTCATGATAGAGCCTCCACGTGAAACACAACCCGTAAGACGGTCACCGACAAGGTCGGCATGTTCCCGTAGCACACCGGCATGGATTGTGAAATAGTCAACCCCCTGCTCACATTGTTCGATAAGCGTGTCGCGGTATATCTCCCAAGTAAGTTCGCTGACCTTGCCTCCAACCTTCTCCAAGGCCTGGTAGATGGGGACAGTGCCTACTGGAACGGGGCAATTACGGATAATCCACTCACGGGTCTCATGAATGTTGTCTCCAGTAGAAAGGTCCATCAGTGTGTCACCTCCCCAATAACAGCTCCATACGGCCTTTTGAATCTCTTCACTGATGCCTGAAGACAATGCAGAGTTTCCGATATTGGTGTTCAGTTTCACAGAAAATGCACTGCCGATAACCATCGGCTCACTTTCAGGATGGTTTATGTTTGCGGCAATGATGGCCCGCCCGGCTGCAATCTCACTACGTACAAATTCAGGAGTCACATATGAGTCAATGCCCAATTCCTTGTTGTTAAGGTTCTCCCTTATGGCAACGTATTCCATCTCAGGGGTGATAATGCCTTTACGGGCATAATGCATCTGCGTGACCCTCTTCCCTTCCACGGCACGGCGCGGAGATATCTTACGAGGGAAGCGTATAGCATCCAATGATTTGTCGTCCATACGCTTACGTCCGTATTCACTCGTGATGTCCGGCAGCATCTCCGTGTCGCCACGTCCTTCAATCCATGATTCCCTCAACCGAGGGATGCCTATATTTATATCAATATCCACATCTGGGTCGGTGTAAGGACCACTGGTGTCGTATACCACCACATCAGGATTTTGATGCTCCACGCGGTGTCCGTCTATAATCTCAACTGTAGGGTATTGCTTTATACGCCTCATTCCCACGGAAATGTCGGGATATATAGAGCCTTTTATATATATTTTTTCAGAATTCGGATATGATGAAACATCTATATTTGAAATTTTCATTTGTATTGTATTTTTATGATATGTCATGAAAGGAATGATGTAAGCGGACTTGTAGCTTCCGCGCTTGATGATACCGCCCCAAGGCCGGCAAGGTAGGCTTTACGGCCCGCGATAGTAGCCAAACGGAATGCATCGGCCATGCCCACAGGGTCGCCGGCTACCGCTATGGCTGTATTCACCAGAACAGCATCAGCACCCATTTCCATTGCATCTGCGGCATGTGACGGTGCTCCCAACCCGGCATCAACGACTACTGGCACTTGGCTCTGCTCAATTATAATCTCCAGGAAATCACGCGTACGCAGACCTTTGTTTGTGCCGATAGGTGCGGCCAGCGGCATGACTGCGGCTGCACCGACCTCTTCAAGGCGTTTACATAGCACAGGGTCGGCCTGTATATACGGAAGTACGACGAATCCATCCTTCGCCAGTTCTTCTGTAGCCTTCAATGTCTCAATGGGATCTGGCATAAGGTATTTAGGATCAGGGTGTATCTCCAATTTTATAAACTCGATGCCAAATATCTCACGGCTCATCCTGGCGGCAAGGACCGCTTCGCGGGCATCCCTTACCCCTGATGTGTTCGGCAGGAACTGCACGTGTTCACGGTTTATGTGTGTAAGCATGTCGTCTGTAGCCTCGTTCATCATGTTCACACGCTTCATAGCCACCGTTATCATCTGCGACTCTGATGCCATTATGGATTTTAACATAACCTCCGGCGATGAGAATTTACCTGTGCCGACAAACAGGCGGGACGTGAATTCCCTGTTTCCAATTTTCAAGATGTCCATAATATTGGATATATTATTTATATTTTTCTTTCTGATACTATATTACAGTTTATTTTGTCTTCTGCCAGGAATGACCTTGCAGCCTCGGCAATGTCGCCGACATGGGCAATAGCCCCACTCACAGCCACACCCCAAGCACCTGCCGATATCAAAGGCCCGATATCAGCAACCTTTATTCCGCCTATCACAACAACCGGGATATTGATGCCTTTTTCCTCCATCGTATTAAATATAGATATGATTCCATCTAACCCCAATACCGGAGCAAGGCGTTTCTTGGTTGTAGTATATCTCAATGGACCAAGCCCTATATAGTCAATCGGCATAGCCGATACACGGATTACATCGTCAAGGGAATTGGCAGTAGCCCCTATTATCTTTTTATCGCCAAGGATGTTCCTTGCCTCAGCAGGGTGCATATCGTCTTTCCCCAAATGGACTCCGTCAAGGTCAAATTCATAGGCGAGGTCAACACGATCATCAATGACAAGCGTCACTCCTCTTTCATGGCACAATGGTTTAGACATCTGAAGGACATTACGTATATCACAATCGCTGGCGTCTTTCATCCTTATCTGAATCCATTTTACGCCATTGTCCACGACCGACTTTATCTGTGACATTACCTGCAATGGCGTACCATCTGTTATGAATTGTAGCATACCATATTTTTTATATGTTCCTTAAATATAGAAATGGGCCTCTCCCATCCCATAGCGCCAAGCATAGCCGCTACTGAAAATACATGACAATTCAAATCCATAAAGCGGTCAGGCTTCACG
>VSPW01000094.1 GCA_009775535.1 Muribaculaceae bacterium | reverse complement strand
TGTGGATGTGTTCAAATGCCGTGGGGCTTGTTATATTGTAATGTGTGTTTTGTGTGGTATCGCGTCCCAACTGAAGAGGGGGATTAGTCCGGACAGTGTGCAGGGTGTGTTGTCGGGTATGAGGCCTGCAAGGTGTGCGATATGGCCTAAGACTTGTTCGGGAGTATGGGTTTTCCTTATCTCGTGCATGCTGGCCGATTCGTCGCGTTTTGACAGGCGCTGTCCTTGTCTGTTGCATATCAACGGGAGGTGGGCGTATGCCGGTGCTTTAAGCCCGAGAAGCCGGTAAAGGTATAGCTGTTGTGCTGTGGACAGAAGGAGGTCGTTTCCGCGTACAACTTCGGTGATGCCCATCATGGCGTCATCGACAACGACTGCCAGCTGGTATGCCCAGGCCTTGTCGGCGCGTTGCAGTACAAAGTCGCCACAGTGTTTCGCCAGGTTGGTGGTGCATCCGCCGTATATGGTGTCGGAGAAAGGGATATCTTCATCTGGTACGTACAGGCGTGTTGCGTGAGGGCGTGAGGGCGGCAAGCTGTCTTGCGGGCGTGAGGGCATGTGGCTCGGGCGGCATGTACCCTGGTATATTATGCGGCCGTCTGACTGGTGCGGTGCTTGTGTGGCCATTATGTCGGCGCGTGTGCAGAGGCATGGGTATGTGAGGCCGGTTTCCTTTAGCTTTTCCATGGCTGAGGCGTAGATGTCCCCACGCATGCTTTGGAGGTATGGGCCGTGTGGGCCTTTATTGCCTGTCCCGCCTTCGTCCCATGTAAGCCCCAGCCAAAGGAGGTCGTCCTCGATGAGGCGTGCATATTCCATTTTTGATCTCTGCGGGTCGAGGTCCTCGATACGCAGTATCCATTTGCCTCCGGCCTTGCGTGCCGAGAGCCATGATATCACTGCTGTGAATATGTTGCCCAGGTGCATGCGTCCGGTAGGGGAGGGTGCGAACCTTCCCACATGGGTGGCATTTTCGGCGGGTTGTGTATTGGCTTGGTGGTCCATTACGGTTGTGTTATGAAATCTGATGCGAGCTTTACGGCCTGGGCAAATGCTTCGTCCTGTCCGGGGACAGTGATGAAGAGATGGACTGCATCGGTGAATTCAATGAATGTAATTTTGTCCTTTGGCGCTTTTTGTGCGAATTCCTTGCCTTGGCTGTAAAGGATGTCCCTGCCTGCGGATATGAGCAGTGCCCGTGGCAGCTGCATGAGGCTGTCGGGCGGCAGTGTGCCGACATCGACGGATGGTATGTAGGAAGTGCGTTCCCCGATGTATGCTTTGTTGAACTGCTCCATCAGGCTTGCGTCGAGGGCATAGCCCTCTGCATATCTTTCCCATGAGTCCGATCCGTCGGCAAATGCTTTTGTGACAGGGTAGAACAGGACCATGGATTCGATAAGCCCCTGGCATTTCGCGGAAAGGGACGTTGCTATTGCGAGGTTGCCTCCTGAGCTGTCGCCACCTATAGCTATGTGTGCGGGGTCGATATTCAGTTCCTCCGCATGGGTGTGGGCGTATGATACGGCATCCATACAGTCTTCCAGGCCGTTGGGGTAGGGGTGTTCCGGGGCAAGGCGGTAGTCTACCGCAAGGACTTTCACTTTTCCGGTGGCGGCCATTGAGCAGCAGAACCGTGCGCAGCTGTTTATGCTGCCGAATGTCCATCCTCCGCCATGGAGGTATATGAGCAGGGGCATTACGGTGGACTGCATTCCGGCCGGCGTATATAGTTTCATGGTGGGGGATATCATTGTGTCCTGTACCTCGGGAGGTGTTGCCGCCGGTATGTCGCGGGACTTGCGGATGGCCTGCAGCCCGCTGTGGTCGCCGGCGATGGCTGCGGCAATTGCTGATGCCTGGCTTTTCTGCATTCCGGGAGGAAGCCCAGCCAGGAAAGAATCGGCCTGGCTTTTCATGGCAGATGCCGCGTTATCCTGGCTTGCCGCAAAACAGGGTGCTGCAAGCAGTATGGATGATAGGATGATAGCCTTGATGAATGTTGACGTTGATACGGGTTTCATGCGGCAAAGGTACGGAAATATGAGTTCATCCGCAAAAACCGCAAATAGTCCGGTCAGCCTTGCTGCTGTCCCTGTGGTATCAGGGAAACGGCAAGTTTGTCAATGCGGGTATGGTCCATGTCGATGACTTCGATGTTGAAGCATTGCCATGCAACGGTGTCGCCTTCGGACGGGATGCGCCGGAGGTTCTCGAGCAGCAGTCCGCCTATTGTGGAGTATGTGGCCGGGGAATACAAGTCGCCGCGGTCGAAGTATGAGAGGAAATCGTAGATGGGGCACTGCCCATCAACAAGCCATTCATCCTTGTCGGGGCGTTTTATCAGCATTGGCGCGCTTCCGTCGGATACAGTTTCCCCTATAAGCCCGTCGAGAATGTCGCGCAGGGTTACTATGCCCTGGAAACAGCCGTATTCATCGCATATCAGTGCCGAGTGCTCGCGTGTACGCTTGAATGTGTCCAAGGCATCGTATACGGTCATGCTTTCGGGAAGGAACAGTCCCGGCGACAGTTCTTTTCCTATGAAGAACTGTTCTTGGCCAAGCATAAGTATCAGTTGCTTCAATGACACTATGCCGCAGACAGATTCCTTGTCGTCATTGAAAACCGGGTATGTAGAATGCAGGTTTTCAGACAGTATGCTCCGTACTGTATCTGAATCCATGCCTACCTTGAGGCTAATGACATCCTTCCTGCTCGTCATTATGGAATCGATCCGGCAGTCTCCGAGCACCAGTGCGCGTTCCATGATGTCCTGTTCCACTTCTTTCACCTCTCCGGCGTCAGCCCCTTCCTTTATGAGTGATTTTATCTCCTCTTCTGTGACTTTGGCTTCATTGTCGGCAAGGCGCAGCAGGCGTGTAAGGGCCGAAGTGGATACCGACAGTAGCCATACAAGGGGGTATACGATTGAAGACAGCAGTTTCATCGGGGCGGCCACGGCCTTGGCAATCGTCTCCGCGCGTCCTATGCCTATGCGTTTCGGCACCAGTTCGCCGACGACTATCGACAGATATGTCACTGCCGCCACGATTATAATCTTCGCGATATTGTGGGCGGTATTGGGCTGCAGCCCTGTACCGGACAGAAGTGTGGCCACGTCATCGGCCAGCGCCGCGCCTGAAAACAAGCCGGTGAGGATTCCGATAAGCGTGATCCCTATCTGTATTGTTGACAGAAACCGGTCGGGCTGCCCTGATAATTGTAGAGCTATGGCCGCTTTCCGGCTTCCGTGCCGTGCGTCGGCTGACAGTTTTGACTTCCTGGCGGAGATAAGAGCGGCTTCAGCCATGGAGAATATGCCGTTAATGGCAATCAGACAAAAGATTATGATCAAGTCGTCCATTATGTGTGATGAAAATGGCAAATGTAGTTATATCGAGATAACAAACATGTGCCTCCAAATGTTGGGGCTTGCCATATGTATGGCATCCTTTACGAAAAACATGTGAGTTGCGAATGTAACAAAAAATGTGCTATTTTGCAATAAATTAGAAAATTATCATTAACTTTGCAGCGCAAATACTAGACACTATAAAGTCTAATCCACTAATTAACCCTTATTTATTAACTTTTTAAATGACAGAACTTAAAAACAGCCCGGTTGAAGATTTCGACTGGGACGCCTACGAAAAGGGCGAAACACAAGGTGAGAAATCCCGTGAGGAGCTTACCAAGACTTATGATGAGTCACTCAACACCGTAAAGGACAAGGACGTAATCGAAGGTACCATCATCGCGCTCAACAAGCGTGAGGCAGTGGTTAACATCGGCTACAAGAGCGACGGCATCATCCCTGTCAGCGAATTCCGCTACAATCCCGACATCAAGGTTGGCGATGTCGTTGAGGTCTTCATTGAAAACCAGGAAGACAAGAAGGGCCAGCTTATCCTCTCCCACAAGAAAGCCCGTGCATCCCGCGCCTGGGAACGCATCAATGAGGCTCTCGAAAATGATGAAATCATCAAGGGCTTCATCAAGTGCCGCACAAAGGGCGGCATGATTGTCGATGTGTTCGGCGTGGAGGCGTTCCTCCCCGGCTCGCAGATCGATGTGAAGCCTATCCGCGACTACGATATCTTCGTAGGCAAGACCATGGAATTCAAGGTTGTGAAAATCAACCAGGAGTTCAAGAACGTGGTTGTGTCTCACAAGGCGCTTATCGAGGCAGAGCTCGAGCAGCAGAAGCAGGAGATCATCTCCAAGCTCGAAAAGGGCCAGGTGCTGGAAGGTACAGTCAAGAATATCACATCTTACGGTGTCTTCATCGACCTGGGCGGTGTGGACGGTCTTATCCACATCACCGACCTGTCATGGGGCCGCGTAAGCAATCCTTCAGAAGTAGTAGAGCTTGACCAGAAGCTTAATGTCGTTATCCTCGACTTCGACAGCGAGAAGAAGCGCATCGCCCTCGGCCTCAAGCAGCTTATGCCACATCCCTGGGATGCCCTGGATGCTGACCTCAAGGTTGGTGACAAGGTCAATGGCCGTGTAGTGGTAATGGCCGATTACGGTGCATTCCTCGAAATTGCCCCTGGCGTAGAGGGTCTTATCCACGTAAGCGAGATGTCATGGAGCCAGCACCTGCGTTCTGCACAGGACTTCATGAAGGTCGGCGACGAGGTTGAGGCTGTTGTGCTCACCCTTGACCGCGAGGACCGCAAGATGAGCCTCGGCATCAAGCAGCTCAAGAACGATCCTTGGGAAAACATTGAGACAAAATATCCTCTTGGCAGCCGCCACACAGCTAAGGTGCGCAACTTCACCAATTTCGGTGTGTTCGTTGAAATTGAAGAAGGAGTTGACGGCCTTATCCACATCAGCGACCTGTCATGGACAAAGAAGATCAAGCATCCGAGCGAATTTACACAGATCGGTGCTGACATCGAGGTGGAAGTGCTTGCCATCGACAAGGACAACCGCCGTCTCAGCCTCGGACACAAGCAGCTTGAGGAAAACCCATGGGAAGTGTTTGAGACAATCTTCACAGTGGGCTCTGTACATGAGGGTACAATCATCGAGATGCTCGAAAAGGGTGCAGTAGTAGCTCTTCCTTATGGTGTTGAAGGGTTCGCGACTCCCAAGCATCTTGTAAAGGAAGACGGCT
The DNA here is from genome assembly GCA_009775535.1 of Muribaculaceae bacterium. GTDB lineage: Bacteria > Bacteroidota > Bacteroidia > Bacteroidales > Muribaculaceae > CAG-873. Next base: position 2,482 of record VSPW01000094.1, on the reverse strand, counting down.
CTCAGGCACAGGTTGATGAGAAGCTCAACTTCAAGGTGATTGAATTCAACAAGGACAGCAAGCGCATCATCCTCAGCCACAGCCGCATTTTTGAAGATGAGGCACGTGCTGAAAAGGCAGCTGCCCGCAAGGCAAAGAACACTGTACGCAAGGCAGCAGAGGAAGCTCCCGCGCTTCAGCAGCCTTCTATCGAGAAGACTACTCTCGGTGACCTTGAGGCTCTCGCTGAACTTCGCGACAAGCTCGCAGGCAAGTAATAAGCTGAATATAAAGTTAATGCAAAAGTGCAGCCAGGATTTCTGGTTGCACTTTTTTGTATAATGGCGAAGGGATTGTGCTATGGTTTTATATCATATCATGCCTGCTGTGTGTATGCAGCAAGAAGTATGCAGGAAGCTTCAGCCGTTGTGCCGATTTTAATGCTACTGTATTGTAATGTAATTTATCCTGGTTGGATGTAGGCTGTTCTATGGGTGCTATCCTGTCCATCGTTATGTAGTATAAATCAGATGTATAATATCATATATACTTATGATATAGCCTTGTGTTTCAAATCAGCATAATGGATGGTTGTATTTTACAGTCTGGCCTGTTGTAGGATTGGTGTCTTTGTGCACTTCATATGCAGTTTGGCTCTGTTGTATTAAAAATCAATCGCGCTGCAGGGCATTCCTGCAGCGCGATTGATTTATGGTATTTGTATTGTTATGCTCTTATTTTGCCTCCTTGATGGTTACGGCGCGGTCGAGTGATACAAATTTTTCGCCGAGGTCACAAAGGTTGTTGTTGTCAACTGTGGCATCGAGCTGTGACGAGCTTACGCCATATTTCACCAACTGGTTCTTGACACCGTTTGCGCGGTTGTGGCGCAGGCGAGTGTTGTATTCGTCTGTGCCGGTGTAGTTGTCGGCATAGCCAGTGATTACATACTTCTTGTCGGAGTTGTCGATCATGATGTATGATACGGCTTTGAGGACGCGTGCATCCTGACGTGTGAGACGGTACTGGTTGATGGGGTAGTAGATTGTGGCCAGAGGGGCATCGTTGACTTCCTGTACGGTGGCAGGACGGTTGAGGCAGTCGCGGAGCTGCTGCTCAAGGTCGGCGATACGAGCATCAGCTGATGCCAGGCGTGCGCGGAGTGCGTCGCAGTTCTCAGGTTCGGGATAAACCGGAACGATTGGTGCAGCCCATTCATTCTTTTTGAAGAGATATGTCACACCAAGGAATGCCTGCACATTGCTACCTATAGAGCAGTCGTAGCTGTCCACATCGCGGTGGTTGTTCATGGCGGTGTAGCGTAGGTCGAGCGATACCTGCCAGTTCGGGTGTACGCGGAACGAGTTGATGAGACCCGCACGCACTGCCAGCACTCCATCGTGGGCGTTCTTGTATCCCTGGCTTTCGCCGTCTGAGTATGCTTTCGCAAAGGTGATATAGGCGCCTGCACCTGCATACAGTGTTGCATTGTAGATGCGTCCCGGCTTATATCCGCACCACCAGTTGGTGAGGTTGAGCATGAAGTCGCCCACACCGCCGAAGTGGTTGAAGCGCTGCTTATAGTAGCCGTTTACAATGGGTTCGTCCTGACGGGCCCATGCATCGACCTCGCTGAGGCCTTTTGTGCCAAAGTAGCTTGCACCGAGACGCATACCGGCTATTGGCGAGAACCATTTGCCTGCGTAGATTGATGCTGCGGGCATGAAGCGGTCCCATACATTGCGGTGCTGGTCGAATTTTGAGAAGTAGATGCCTACGCCGCCTTCAGCAGTGATGAACCAGTTGTCGCTGAAACTGTTCATCAGGTATCCTTGCGCGGGGTCTTCCACGTAGGTAGTTTCTTGCTGTGTCTGGGCAAATGCGGCATTGCCCATTAACAGAGTGCAAGCAAACGCTAAAATTAAACTCTTTTTCATAATTGTCTATAACTTATAAGTTGCTGATTTATTATCAGGTTCAATTGAAACGTGCCTGGTTCTCCATTTGGCACGCTTTTTAGGGATGCTAAGTTACGAACTTTTTGATGATTTATCAAAAATTATGCAAAAAATACGATTTTTTATTTCTACTAGTGCCTGATTGGCAAGAGATTGTCAATTTTCAATAATATTCCGTATCTGTAGTACTGCATTGTCGGCAGTGAATCCGAATTTTTCGTCAAGCACTTTGTACGGGGCTGATGCGCCGAAACGTTCTAGCCCGTATACTTCGCCGTGCCAGCCTTTTATCGCGCGGAGTGTGGACGGGAGGCCGGCCGTGAAGCCCAGCACCTTGCCATGGACGGGGATTACGCTTTCGCGGTATTCCTTGCTCTGCTGGTTGAACAGCCCGATTGACGGAATGGACACGACCCTTACGCCGATGCCTTCCTCGGACAGCCTTGCAGCCGCCTCGCAGCATAGCGACACCTCTGAGCCGTTGGCCACCAGGGTCACTGCCGCTCTGCACAGTCGCAGATCACGTAGCCTCCGTGGCGTGCTCC
>VSPW01000093.1 GCA_009775535.1 Muribaculaceae bacterium | reverse complement strand
ACTCCACAATAGCGTCTATACCGATGCTTGAAAGCCAGATAAAGGCATCGGTGAACGCATTGGCTGTACTTACGGCCCAAAACCCTCAGCAATTGACTGGACTGGTTTCTTCGTCGTCAGAAATGCCAGGCTGCATACAGATAATATCCACCGGTCTGCCGTTGGACCTTCTCACTCGGCGTCCCGACATAGCGGCAGCCCGTGAACAGATCGATGCAGCAGCAGCCTCGGTAGGCATATCAAAAAAAGAATACCTGCCGTCTTTACGAATCGATGGCTCAATCGGTACTCAGGCCCACAACGCCGGAGACCTTTTCAGCAAACAAAGCTTCACATATTCCGTCGCGCCAACCATATCTTGGACAATATTTGACGGGCTGGGGCGCAAATATGCACTGGCCGATGCACGCGAACAGCTGCAGTCGGCCATAGACAGCTACAACCTCACAGTACTGACAGCAGTAACGGAGACCGACAATGCCATGGACTCGTACCTGGCAAACCTGCAATACATCACATCACTGGAAGAAGTAGTGGAACAATGCAAGAAATCACTAAAACTGGCAATTGACCTGTATAAGCTCGACCTGTCGGCGTTCACCAATGTCGTAGACGCACAGATGACCTACCTGGCCAACCAGAACACTCTAATTACAGCCCGTCACAACGCCCTCACATCCTTGATATCCATATATAAGGCTCTAGGAGGAGGATGGGACTACGGTATGCTTTACAAATAAACTTTTACAGTAAAATGACAGCACCTTATTACATATCAGCCATATCGGCCCTGGCAATATTTGCCGGATGCTCCGGTGGGGAGAATAAAGATTCCGCCCACAGCCAGCAACCCACGGTAGACGTAGCATTCCCCGAGACAGACTCCGTAGTCCTCTACAAGACATATCCCGGCCATCTTAGCGCCAACAAAGAAGTCGACCTTGTAGCAAGGGTTGACGGATACCTGACATCTTCACCCTACAAGAGCGGGGCATTGGTAAGGAAAGGACAGGTACTTTTCACGATCGATGACAAACAATACCGTGACGCCGTGACACAGGCACAGGCCGCGCTGGAGACAGCACGTGCCACAAATGCATATGCACGGCAGCATTATGAGGCCGTCCAGAAAGCACTTAAGGCCGATGCCGTATCACAGATGGAAGTGATACAGGCAAAAAGCGCCTATGAGAACAGCGAGGCCCAGATACGCAACGCGGAGGCATCACTGCATTCGGCCCAGACAACACTGGGCTATTGTACCGTCCGCGCCCCGTTCGACGGGCACGTCACCGACGGTATATACAACGACGGGGCGTTCCTAGCCGGCGCTGCAAGCCCGGTCGTGCTGGCCACGATATTCGATGACGCCGTAATGACAGCCATATTCTCCATAGAGGACTCCAGATATCTCGACATCATAAACGTAAACCATGACAGCATAGGGGTCGACTTCTCCAGAATGCCTGTCAGGTTCAGTGAGGAACTCCCACACAGCTACACGGCCGACCTTACATACATGTCGCCGTCAGTTAACGCCAATACCGGAACAATGACCATAAAGGCAAAAATCCGTAACGTGCACAACGAGCTAAAAAGCGGGATGTACTTCACTATCGACCTTCCATATGCGACAGATGCACACGCCATACTTGTCAAGGACGCGGCTATAGGCAGCGACCAGAGGGGCAAATACCTGTACGTGGTCAACGATTCATGCAAGGTAGTGTACACACCGGTTGTCACCGGAGGACTGGTGGCCGATACCATGCGTATAGTCACATCCGGCATCGGCCCTGATGACAGGTATATAACCAAAGCCATGCTAAAAGTACGCCCTGGCATGGCGGTCACACCAGTAACCACCAAATAACTACGCAATGTTCTCCCGTTTCTTCATAGACCGCCCAATTTTCGCCACAGTACTGGCCGTGCTTATGATAATAGCCGGACTCGTGACAGTCAAGACCCTGCCTGTGGCACAGTTCCCCGACATCACACCGCCTACCGTCAAGGTGTCGGCCGTATATCCTGGTGCCGATGCCAAAACCGTAGCCGAAACCATCGGCGTGCCCATCGAGGAACAGGTCAACGGGGTAGAAGGCATGATGTACATGAGCAGCAATTGCGGCAGTGACGGCTCATATGGCCTCACCATCACTTTCGAGGTAGGTACAGACCTCGACGAAGCCACTGTCAAGGTGCAGAACCGCATAGCCATGGCTGAATCCCAGTTGCCGTCTGCCGTACAGCAGCAGGGCATATCCGTAATGTCGGAATCCACCAATATAATAATGTTCATCGCCCTCGAAAGCGATGACCCGGACATGTATGACGCGCTATACCTCACCAACTACGCACAGCTCAACATTGTCAACGAGCTTTCACGCCTTGAGGGCGTAGGCGGCGTAAGCGCTTTCGGCGCAGGCGAATACAGCATGCGCATATGGCTAGACCCTGAAATAATGCGCATACGCGACATCACACCGCAGGATGTAACGGAGGCGATACGCTCGCAGAACATGGAAGTGCCGGCCGGCTCTGTAGGCGCTCCCCCTACATCCACCGGCGATCAATTCCAGTTCACCATCACTTCACAAGGCCGGCTAAAGACTGCCTCGCAATTCGGAGACATAATAATACGCACTTCCCCCGACGGATCTATCCTCCGCCTCCGCGACATCGCCCGTATAGACCTCGGAAGCGAAAGCTACGGCAACATATCACACGTATCAGGCAAAGAGGCCGGACTGATAGGTGTCTACCAGCTGCCTGGCGCAAATGCCATACAGGTGGCACAGGAGGTAAAGGACAAGCTCAACCACCTTGAACAGTATTTCCCAGAAGGAATACACTACAACATTATCCTGGACACCACAGAATTTGTCGACGCATCAATCGATGAAGTGCTGGTCACCTTTGTAGAGACCACGCTGATAGTGATGCTGATAATACTTATCTTCCTCCAGAACTGGCGTACGGTCATCATACCGATGCTAACTATACCGGTGTCGCTTATCGCCACCTTCGCTGTGATGAAACTGATGGGATTCACATTCAACACCCTCACCCTTTTCGGGTTGGTTCTGGCTATCGCAATAGTGGTGGACGATGCTATTGTGGTGGTAGAGGACTGCTCAAGGCTTGTCGACCAGGGTAAGCTCACACCACGCGAAGCCGCAAGAAAGGCGATGGTGGAGCTCCAAGGCCCAGTCATAGGCGAAGTGCTTGTACTGCTGTCGGTGTTCATCCCCACGGCATTCATCAGCGGCATAACCGGCGAACTATACAAGCAATTCGCCCTTACCATAGCCGTATCCACAGCATTCTCCGGATTCAACGCCCTCACATTCACCCCAGCCTTGTGTGCCCTGTTCCTTCGTCCGCGCAGGCAGTCCGGCATTTTCGTCTACCGCATATTCAATTCCATGTGGTCGCGCACGGAAAACATTTACAACCGTACCGTAGGACATTTCCTGAAACATCCTGCACTGTCGGCCGGTCTGTTCATTGTCATATGCGCCCTGGCGTTCTGGGGATTCTTCAGGTGGCCATCCAGCTATGTGCCGCAAGAGGACATGGGATATTTCCTTTCATCAGTCCAGCTTCCAACAGGGTCATCGCTTGACCGTACTGAAAAGATTGTCAGCGAAGTGCAGGAGCGCATATCAGGAATAGACGGTGTGGCCGATGTCATAAGCATATCGGGGATGTCGTTCCTTGCAGGCGGCTCAGGGAGCAACCTGGGGTCAATGTTCGTAGTCCTTAAACCATGGAACGAACGCGGCAGTGGTGAAAGTGTAGAGGATATCATGGAAAAGGTATCAGAGGCCACCTCCGACATACAGGAGGCCATCATATTCTCCGTCAACCCGCCGGCCATACCGGGACTTGGCATGTCGTCAGGCCTGGAGATGCAGCTACTCGACATAAACAACCTCGGCTCTGCCGCCATGGCCGATGCCGTGGCCCAACTCCAGCAGGCAGCCGCCAAGAACCCGAAAATAAAGTCCGTCACCTCACTGTACCGTGGACAGATGCCGCAATTCTCCATAAATATCGACAGGGAAAGGGCAAAATTGCAGGCACTCACATTAAGTGATATAAACACCACACTCTCAGCATTCATGGGAGGCAGCTACGTCAATGATTTCGTGGATTTCGGACGTACCTACCAGGTGAACATAAGCGCCGATGCAATGGCCCGCGGAAAAATAGATGATGTGCTCGACCTGAGCGTACGCAACGCCAACGGCGACATGGTGCCGTTCGCATCCTTCGCCTCCATAACACCATCGATGGGCGATGCTTCGGTGAGCCGCTACAATATGTACACTACCGCCGCATTGACAGCCACTCCGGCCAAAGGCACAAGCTCGTCAGAGGCTATCAAGGCCATGGAGACACTCGTAAGCTCCACACTGGGCAACAATTATGCCTATGCCTGGACCGGTGAGGCATTCCAGGAGACACAATCAGGCACAACGGTAGCATCAGTGCTGATATTCGCCATAGTGCTGACAATCCTGGTATTGGCAGCCCAATATGAGTCCTGGACAGACCCCTTGGCGGTGGTGCTCGCCATGCCTACCGCCATACTTGGCACTGTCATAGGGTGCATATTCATGGGACAGAGCATCAGCATATATACCCAGATAGGTATAATACTTCTGTTGGGCCTCTCTGCCAAAAACGCCATATTGATTGTGGAATATGCCATAGACTACCGAAAGTCAGGCATGCCTGTCCGTCAGGCGGCACAGGAAGCCGGCCACGTGCGTTTCCGTCCGATAATGATGACCGCCCTGGCCTTCGTCTTCGGTGTAATGCCGATGCTTTTCGCAACAGGGGCAGGAGCGTCAAGCCGTATATCCCTCGGAGCGGCCGTAGTATTCGGCATGGCCGTAAACGCATTGATAGGCACTCTGTTCGTACCGTCGTTCTGGGAAATCCTGCAGAATTTCCGTGAACGCCACCTGTCAGGGCTTTTCAAGGCAGCCGACACCATGCCACAACCAAAGTCACCGCAGGACGGCCAACCGCCGAAAACAGTCTGAATCAAAGCCTTATTGTAAACCGTGTCAAGCTGTCACCCGTATCTGTAAATAGGCTGAACCTGAACCCATGGCGTACAAGGATGTCACTTATGAAAATAAGCCCTATCCCCTGTCCGCCACGCTTGGTGGAATAGAATGGCGTGAACAGGCGCTGCTCCACCTCCGGTGTGATTCCGGCTCCATTGTCGCACACAGTCAAGGTGCGCTTTTCCCCATCAATGCCGATAGTCACAAGGCCGTCCTGACGCCCTGTGGACACAATACTTTCCACCGAATTCTTCACCATGTTCACCAGGCACTGTCCCATTAGCGCCACATCGATAGCGGCCTTGAACGGGACGCCTGAAACATCTACACGTAAAGCCACCCCATGGACGGTACACAGGCTTTCAAGAAAATTGCGGTTGGCATTCACAAAACCGGTGACATCCGTATCGGCCGGTACTGGCTCAGGAATCTTGGCGGCCTCGGCAAAACGCGTTATGAAATGCCTTAACTGCGCCGTCCGGTCAAGCGTCGTATCCACCACCTCACGCACGGCATCGTCACCGGCACACACCATCGCCATAGTGTCAAGCGTGGCTTCCACGCCGCCCATCGTATTGTTTACCTCATGGACTATCATACGTATGGCCTTCTCATATGCCTCCTTTTCGGCAGCCATCACATCGGCCGTAAGCGTCTCTATAAGATAGAACGGGTGCGCACACCCTTTGTCCATGAACTTGAGCCGCGAACAGCGGTATATGTCGGCCGAATTGAGGCGTACAGTCTCTGTGGAGTCAGGGACCATCACGGCCAGCCTGGCGGCAAGGCGTCCCGGTATTTCAGCAAGCATCCTGCCCATGGGGTCGCATCCTAGCATGGCGCGCGCAGACGGGTTGCACATGTTGACCTCACCGCGCATATTTGTGGCCACCACCCCCATCGGCGAGGCCTCAAGGAGCAAGTCAAGGAACGTATTCTGTTCGCGAAGACGCAGGCGCTCGTTCTTGAGCTGCTCCATCATAGGATTGAACACATCTATGATCAGGTCGGCCTCATATTGCCCCACCTTTATCAGCCGGCTTGAAAAGTCCTGTCCGCGGAGCATATCTATACCGTTGGCTATTGAGCGCAACGGACGCACTACCCTGCTATAGAATATGACCAGGAATACGAGCGCCAACCCCACCAGAGCCTCCACACAGTAGAAAAGCTTGGTGTCGCTGCCAGCATAGAAAAGCAGCAGCCCGCAAAGCACAAGCAGCAGCACTACCAGCAGGTAGAATATATGGTTAAGCCTCATCTCCCCAACCCGTATTTGGCCATCCGCCGGTACAGGGTCTGCCTGGTGACCCCCAGATCGGCAGCGGCCTGCGAGAGGTTTCCGTCATGACGCCTCAGGGCATCGGCAACAGCCTGACGCTCGATATTTTCAAGATTGCCCGTAGATTCAGCCCTAAGGGCCTCAGGCGGGAGGTCGCATACATCAATAAGCGGCTTTGAGGCTACAAGCATGGTCCTTTCCACCAAGTTCTTAAGCTCCCTTATGTTACCGGGATACGGCAAGCCTTTCAATATATCCATAGCCCCTGCCGAAAACTTCGGTACTGCAATGGAATTGTCAGACGCGGCACAAGCGGCAAAATACCTGACCAGCTGCGGTATGTCCTCACGCCTCTCCCTAAGCGGCGGCAATGTTACTGTAATCAGGTTTATACGGTAATACAGGTCCTCCCTGAATGTGCGGTTAGCAACCATCTCTTCCAAAGGTGCATTTGTGGCACTGACCACCCTGATATCCACCCTACGCGGACGGCTGTCGCCAAGCGGCTCAAATGTATGCTCCTGTAGGACGCGCAGCAGTTTCACCTGCGAGGCCATATCCAGATCGCCTATCTCATCAAGGAATATCGTACCTCCATCGGCCATCTCAAACCTCCCTACCCTGTCGGAGACCGCACCCGTGAACGCACCTTTACGGTGGCCGAACATCTCGCTTTCAAAAAGGGATGTGGACACACCTCCAAGATTCACCTTCACGAACGGGCGCGATGCCCTGCGGCTGTTGCGGTGTATGGCCTCTGCTATAAGTTCCTTTCCCGTACCGTTCTCGCCCAGGACAAGCACTGAAGCGTCGGTGGCTGCTATACGCCCCACCACATCAAGCACACGACGCAACTGCGGGCTATCGCCAATTATTCCCGGATGCAGCTGCTTACCGCTGGCAGGCAAGGCATCATCCCCATGGCTTGCGGACAGTTCCAGGGCGGTATCCACACTCCGCAGCAAGGCCCTGTTGTCCCATGGCTTGGTGATGAAATCCATAGCCCCGTAGCGCATGCCTTCGACAGCAAGCGGGATGCTGCCCCATGCCGTTATAAGTATCACCGGTACTTCCGGCATGAGCACCTTAACCTTGCGCAACAGTTCGAGGCCTTCCTCTCCGGAAGTCATGGCCGTAAAATTCATGTCCATGAGAATAAGCCGCGGCGCACGCATGCGTACCGCGTCCAACGCCTCCTGCGGGCTGCCGACAGCCTTTACATCGTCATGTCCCGAACGTCTCAGCACAAGCGACAGCGATGCCCTTATGGCCTTGTCATCGTCTACTATCAGTATCATAACGGAACAAAGTTAGCAATTTATTTAATGAGCGCGTTAAAATCGGCATCGATATTGGTCCCATGTTCAAAATCCCACAGTGTAAGCGAACGCAACTGGTAATAATAGTACCAGTATCTGAACAGCTGGGATATGTACTCGCTCCGGGCCTCGTCCTTCTTGACCTGCGAATCGTTCAGGTCGAGGGTCGAAATCTTGCCCAACATGAATG
>VSPW01000092.1 GCA_009775535.1 Muribaculaceae bacterium | reverse complement strand
TGTGTAAAACAGACTGGTTTTTGATACGTAGTTCCGTAGGCCCTTTATTCCCAGTAATATACTGGGCATCCGTACGTCCGTATCATATACCGATAGCGGATACGGCATAGAAGCAGAAGACCTACGCAAGGAGACATTCTCAACCATACCTGACATTGAATATTATCAGGTGAGGGCAAATAAGCTAGGATTCCGGGCAAATTTGAGCATACTTGACCTCATATTTAATATGGGTACAGAAGCCCCGCTTATCTTAAAAAAAATCCAACAGGAAATATTCTGAATCAAAGCATACGCAAAGCGGCGAGTTCTTCCGAAATATCACCTATAGTCATTGATCTCAATGAGGTCAACTTCCCTGCAAACCGACGTGCCACCTCCTGCACACCAGAATGGCTGAATATGCGGTTTACATAAGTATACGTCTTATTGAACACGGCATCAATTTCATCTTCTTCCAAAGAACACAGATACCGTCCTTCCTCTCCTATCATTTCCCGCAATAACGCAACCTCCTCACGTGTAGACTGTGAATGACTACCGACAAGACGCCTACATAATACATTACTTACGAGCAATCCAACCGACAGGCGAAAACGTTCTAATACTTTATCCCATGCTACTTTAGCAGATACGGAAGGACTGCATTGGAAATAATATTCCTGCATGAATTCAATACTACTGTCTGAAGGCGCGTCAAGAGATATGCCAGAAACAAGGCTTTCTGCGTCCCATACAACTATTGCAATAGCCATACCTGTAATACCCAGGCATTTATCATCATCATTAATATATTTAATATTAACTTCCATGTTAATTATCTAATAATCAAAATTTTGGTAACAGCTCCTGTAGAATTTTCATTCTTACTTTGAGATACAAACACATAATATAGGCCAGAACGTACCTGATGTCCTGACTGATTATTACCGTCCCATACCATCATTCCCCCTTCCGAACGTCCCTGGAATACTACATTACCCATATTGTCCGCAATCTTTACAAGCGATTTATCCATAAGGCCTTTTATGGTTACAGGCCCAGAATAACCGGGTTTAACCGGATTGGGATATGCATATACATCTGAAAAATCTTCCATTGCAGGTGAAGATGAACTTTTATATGATGCAAGACCCAGGTTAGTACCGAAATACACTACATTTGAAAGGGGATCACATTCCACTGCCTGGACAGCATTAGATGGCAGATAGCTGTTTGAAGTACTGAAATGTTCAAGGATTTCATCACCGTTCTCACTTACAAGGTATACACCATCGCTTTCGGTAGCAACCCACTTGCGGTTAGAATGATCTACAGCTATATCATTCACTTTTATGGACCCAAGAAGATAATCGGCATAATTCGTACCGTCATTCCTGGGTACTTTAAGCCTGTTTATCCTCATTGACGGATTCATAGCATCTACCGGATTGGAAATTTCAAATATGCCATCGTCGCTCCCCACCCATACTCGTCCACGCTTATCTTCAACCAAACAAGTATAGTATACATCCTTTGTAAATTTCTTACCATCCTGGTCCGTCAATTCTCCCCATATATAATGCTTGTCGTCAGATATATCGGCATATGTCCCTTTCGTATCATATGCGACCAAAGGATGGTTCTTATGGCCATCGGCAATAAACACCATCTTTGAATGGCGGCAGAACAGCAATTTTACATCCTTGGCAGCCATGTAGCTGAAAGAACCTAATGGAAGCTTTACCCAATCATCTTTTTTTATCTTTGACAGATCACCCTTCAATTTATTTTTTGGAAGGATTATGACAGATTCATAATTCTGTTCCGACTGATTGACCATCCATAAGTTTCCTTCAGGATCTACCGCAACATAATAATTACGCGCACCCGGACGTCCATAAAGATTTACAATCGGAGCATTAAGACTGTTGAATTTTCCGACTTCCTTTCCGTCCTTTACAACATATACCCCTTCCATCGCATTCGCACAATAGTAAACCGAAGGGTCTGTCATATCCTCACATGCCACACCAGGAGCTCCGAACCATGCTGTGGAATTTTTTTGTTTCCTTGCCTCTACCACAAAATTATTGTGGGCAGAAGCCTCGGTAAGTGTCACATCGCGCACTTCACCATTTTCTATGATATTCACACGCTGGTATGCGTCATCATATGCATCTCCTGTCCCATGTTTGTAATACTGGGAAGGTCCTTGATTAGAAATATATATCCTTTGCCCGTCCGGAGATGGTATAAGGTGTGCTATAGCCTTACATGTAAGCCCATCCGGTTTGAATTTATCGGAAAGTACTGTAATATTACCGTCAGTAATGTCATAACGCGCTATGCCATCACCGTCGCCTATCCATATTTTATAGGGAGATTCCCAAAAAGAAAGCTCCTTTCCCTGAAGCGGTTCAGGGATAGGTATGCGCTCTCCCATATTTCCGTCCACATCAAAAAGCACAATCTCAAAAGGATTTACAATATATACCCCATCCTTATATTCCCGGAATTCAGACGGTGTGCCGGATAAGTTGATCCTACGGTTGTCAGTTACAGTATGCGAATCCATATCTACAACTATCCTTAATATGGCAGGACCTATCTCTGAACCAAACCTTGTAAGGAAAACACCTTCACCAAAAGACTTAAAGTCCGTAGAGTTGAGACGCATTATGAATGTATATGCATTCAGTGAATTGTGACGGGCATCCAAAGGAGATACACTTATATCATAATCACAACATATCATCAACTTATCCCCTATTATTTCCAGACAATATGTATTTTTATTGTATACTCCTGATTCTATTACCTCATGTTTGACGTCATCATATACAACAATACCAAATGTAGTGGCAATATACACTTTACCGTCATGGAACTTCACGTCATTAATAATACGTGATTGCAAATTTATTGCATCCTTTATATCAGGCATATTGACAACATGCCCGTCATCATAAATAAAATCTATATTAGAGTCATCGTATACTACAAGCAGGTAATCCTTATCGTAATTATAGTATATGGCTTTTACCTGATTACCGTTCAATTTGTTATAGGGAGTATATGCATACGTCTCATCAGAATCCTTATCGTATGAGAAAAGATTTCCGGCAGACGTGTAGTAGACCAGCGAAGGCGTCTCTATAATGCCATCAACAGCTGAAGAAAACACATCATATACATACCAACTATTTTGTGACTGCATGTTGGCACAGGCACAAATGGAGGTAATAAATAAAAAAAAGGAGAGAAAAATAGTTCTAAACATTATTAACAGTTATTGTCATCATATAAAACGTTCATTTAAAACGCTTAATAGCCTAGCTGTGGCACGTCCGCGGTGCGATATGGCATTTTTTGCATCAGCATCCATCTGGGCGAATGTAATATCGCTTCCTTCCGGCTTAAATACCGGGTCATATCCAAAACCGTCCATACCGGAAGGCTCTGCAGTTATACAACCATTCACGACCCCATCTACCAAAATTTCCTCATTGCCTATAATAAGGGCAATTACGGTACGGAATCTTGCAGACCTTACAGCTATCCCATACATACGCTCCAGTATCAAGGCAACATTATCGGCAGGTGTACAATGCTCTCCTGCATAACGGGCTGAATATACACCTGGAGCACCTCCAAGTGCATCCACTTCCAGTCCGGTATCATCGGCAAAGCAGTCGTATCCGTATTTTTCCTTTACCCAGCGGGCTTTAATCAAAGCGTTCTCTTCCAGAGTGTCACCGGTCTCAGGTATCTCATCGTGGCAGCCAATATCATCAAGACTCAATATTTTTATTTTTTGCCCTATAATCCTGCGTATTTCAGCCAGTTTATGAGCATTATTAGTGGCCATTACCAAACTTTCCAATCCTGTATGCAACACCATAGCCGAGAATTTATATATGTATATATAACGACGTAAAAATCAATTTATTGTAACATGTGATGGCAGGCTCTAACCCACCACCACATTGACGATCTTATTAGGTACAACTATTATCTTGCGTATAGTCTTGCCTTCAATCCACTTTGCGGCATTCTCATTTTCAAGTGCAATACGTTCCACTTCCTCACGCGGTGTATCGGCTGCTACAGATATGTTGAAACGTGCCTTTCCGTTGAATGACACCGCATAAGTGACAGTATCCTCCTTAAGATATTCCTCATTGAAGGAAGGCCATTGAGCATCGCATATAGTATAGTCATATCCTATCGCATGCCATAATTCTTCTGTGATATGCGGTGCAAATGGAGCAAGCACCACCAGCAAATTTGAAAGTACTTCGCTTGAACGGCATTTCTGGGAATTAAGTTCATTCACACATATCATGAAAGCACTAATGGATGTATTGAAAGAGAATGCCTCAATATCCGCACTTACTTTCTTTATGAGCTTATGCAAAGACTTCAGGTTGTCGCGAGACGGCTCATTGCTGTCCACCACAATACTATCACCCTTATAGAATAACCCCCAAAGTTTTTTAAGGAATCTGTTTACCCCATCGATGCCATTGGTATCCCATGGCTTGCTCTGCTCAAGCGGGCCAAGGAACATTTCATAAAGGCGCAATGTATCTGCCCCATAACGTTCAACTATATCATCAGGATTGACAACATTGAACATAGATTTCGACATCTTTTCTATAGCCCAACCGCATATGTACTTTCCGTCTTCCAATATAAATTCAGCATCATTGAATTCAGGACGCCATGCACGGAATCGGTCAAGATCCAGACGGTCATTATCCACTATATTCACGTCAACGTGGATTGGTGTCACATCGTATCCGCCCTTAAGTCCATAGCTTACAAATGTATTGGTATCCTTTATACGGTAAACGAAATTACTGCGGCCCTGTATCATTCCCTGGTTGACAAGTTTCTTGAACGGCTCGTCTTCAACGACAACACCTATATCATATAAAAACTTGTTCCAGAAACGGCTATATATAAGGTGTCCTGTAGCATGTTCTATACCGCCTATATACAAGTCCACATTCCGCCAATAACTGTCAGCTTCCGCAGATACAAGGGCATTATCGTTATCTGGGTCCATATAGCGCAGATAATAGGCAGATGAACCTGCAAATCCAGGCATAGTGCACAATTCAAACTGGTATCCGTCCTCTGTACACCAATCCTTCGCACGGCCTAACGGTGGTTCTCCTGTCTCTGTTGGCAAGAACTTGTCAACTTCAGGCAATAACAACGGCAATTTAGATTCGTCAAGCATTTCAGGTATGCCGTCCTTATAATATACAGGGAACGGTTCTCCCCAATATCTCTGACGGCTGAAAATTGCATCACGAAGACGATAATTTACCTTTACCCTTCCAATACCCTTTTCTTCAATATAGCGCTTTGTTGCAGCGACAGCATCCTTGACTTCCATTCCATTAAGGTCAAGCTCCGAATTGGAAGAATTTATCATCCTGCCTGATTTTGCATCAAAACTACCTTCACTTACATCAGCACCTTCTATTAGAGGTATGACAGGCAAACCAAAATGACGAGCAAAGGCATAGTCACGACTATCATGTGCAGGCACTGCCATAATTGCACCCGTACCGTAGCCGGCAAGCACATAGTCACTTATCCATATGGGTATCTGTTTCCCAGTAACAGGATTTACAGCATAACTGCCTGAGAACACACCTGTAACCTTCTTGTCGATCATGCGTTCACGCTCAGTCTTGTGCTTTATTGATTCAATATAGCCCTTCACATCTTCGCGGCATTCATCTGTAGTCACAATATCCACATATGAACTTTCAGGCGCAAGAACCATAAAAGTTACACCGAAAATAGTATCTGCCCGTGTAGTGAATATTTCCAGTTCAATATCCTTATCTGCCAACGGAAACCGCATTTCCGCACCTTCACTGCGTCCTATCCAATTACGCTGGGTCTCCTTGAGAGATTCACTCCAATTTATACTGTCAAGTCCATCAAGCAAACGCTGCGCGTATGCCGATACCCTCAGACACCACTGATACATCAATTTTTGTTCAACGGGATAACCACCGCGAATAGACACTCCTTCAGAAACTTCATCATTGGCAAGTACAGTACCCAATTTCGGACACCAATTCACCATTGTATTGCCAAGATAGGCAATACGGTAGTTCATCAATGTATCGCTACGCTGCTTGGAATCCATAGCATTCCATTCAACAGCAGTAAACTCCATATCCTTGCCAGATGCAACATTCAGGCCTTCTGTACCTTTTTCTGCAAAATGGTCTATAAGTTCAGATATAGGACGGGCCCGCTGTCCATCAATATCATAATAATGATTGAACATCTTTATGAAAGCCCATTGCGTCCATTTATAATATTGAGGGTCACATGTACGGATAGACCTATCCCAATCATAACAGAATCCTATCTTATCCAATTGGGAACAATATCGAGCGATATTTTCACGGGTAGTCACCTCCGGATGCTGTCCAGTCTGTATCGCATACTGTTCAGCAGGAAGCCCATATGCATCGAAACCCATAGGGTGCAAGACGTTGAACCCGTTAAGGCGCTTATACCTTGAATAAATATCACTTGCTATATAGCCTAACGGATGCCCTACATGCAATCCAGCCCCAGAAGGGTAGGGGAACATGTCAAGCACATAGTATTTTGGACGATCCTTATCTATTTCTGTCTTATATATCTTGTTTTCTTTCCAATATCGCTGCCAACGGCTCTCTATTTCTTTATGATTGTATTCCATATATGGTACTATAATTCTATTAAAATATACTATATCATTTCTTGCTCATTTCAAGCATCCTTAAAATTGGGAGCTTTGCCTTTTCCGCTACATCAGCATCCACCGTCACCTCCGGTGATTCATCAAGAAGACATTTGTAAAGCTTCTCCATAGTATTAAGTTTCATGAATGAACAATCATTGCAGGCACACACCGAATCCTCTGGAGGAGCTGGTATGAACAACTTGTCGGGACAGCTCTTGCGCATCTGATGCAATATGCCGCTTTCAGTTGCCACTATAAATTCTTTGATATCACTATTGACAGCATAATCGAGCAATGCCGCAGTAGAGCCTGTACAATCGGCAAGCAATTGTACAGATTTCTTACATTCAGGATGCACCAAAACATGTGCCATAGGATGCTTCTTTTTCAGCTCCACAATCTTTTCCAGAGAAAACTGTTCATGCACATGGCAGGCACCATCCCATATTACCATATCCCGTCCGGTCACACTACTTATATACCTTCCAAGATTACGGTCGGGACCAAAAATTATTTTTTCTTCCGCAGGAAGGCTTTCTACTATCTTCATTGCGTTTGACGATGTCACAACTATATCCGTCAAAGCCTTTACTGCAGCCGAAGTATTCACATAGCTTATTACTGTATGGTCAGGATACTGCGAAACAAATTCTTTGAAACTGTCGGCAGGACAACTGTCAGCAAGCGAACAACCGGCAGCCATATCCGGAACAAGCACCTTTTTATCTGGACATAAAATTTTTGCAGTCTCTCCCATGAAGTGGACTCCACACAATACTATAATATCAGCATCCAATGTAGACGCGATCTGGGCAAGTGCCAAAGAATCCCCTATATGATCAGCTATATCCTGTATTTCTCCTTTCTGATAATAATGAGCAAGGATAATTGCATTCTTCTCTTCCTTCAATCTCAATATTTCTTTTTTGAAATCGATAGCTGAGGTGTTGTCGACATTCATATATTTATATTTTTTCAATTTGAAAAAAGTTTAAAATCTAAATTAAAACAGTAATAATAATGGATGTCAATAGCGGTGATAACTTTTTGCCATATTATTTGCTTATATGGGTTATTATAGTCTAGTATATACTATTTTACTGTTTATCTACATATATAAATCCAGATATATAG
>VSPW01000091.1 GCA_009775535.1 Muribaculaceae bacterium | reverse complement strand
CTAAAATCCTTAGGGGCAAAAAGAGCCAGGCTATCAAGGCTCTTACCACCGCCTGTGACATTTATCACATATCCCCGCTTGCTTCCCGGCAATAGGCTTGCGATATCGGATTTGAACATGGACAGAGATTTGGCGGTGAACGGGATATATGTGGCAGCCTCACTCAGCGCCACATCCACCCTACGCGCGGAATCATCTATAGCGACCGGCCCGACCTCCACCCGTCCAAACCTTGTAACACCAGGCATATAGCCCGAAACGGCATCCAAGATACCATCCCTAAGCGCCCCATGTCCAGAATCCCCGAAAGCCGGCAAGGACATAAGTATAAATATGAATATAATGGCTCGTCCCATTTTATGCTTTAAGTTAGTATGCATATCACGCAATTACAAAGTTACGGCAAACATTTCGCATACACACCATTTTCACATAATGTTTATTTCATTTTACCCAATGGAACAGCCATGACTCAATCATTACAACCGAAACATACACCCCGGACAAACACATCGGCAACACCCCTATGCAATAAAATCATCATTTAGGCGTTAACTATGTTGATGAACCGTCATTTACGCATAATATCCCTGATATTGGCCTTAATCGTTTCGGCGACAACAGCCATATCTGCCCAAAAGTACCGCAACGACCATGTGCTGAACAGGCCGTATGCCGACATGCGCCGGTGGCATCTGGGATTCTCAGTCGGGATACACACCCAGGACCTTCAGTTCACACACAACGGATATGTTACTGAAGACGGCGAATCATGGTTCATGGAACAGCCCGACTTCTCTCCAGGATTCTGCGTGAACGGCCTGGCCGACCTTAGGCTGAACAGCCATTTCAACCTACGTTTCTCCCCCGGACTGTACTTCGGCAACCGCAACATCCGTTTCCGCGAATCACATACCGGCAATGAAGAGCGCCAGAACATAAAATCGACACTTATCGTACTGCCTTTCGACATTAAATTCTCGGCCCAGCGCTACCGTAACGTAAGGCCATACCTTGTCGGTGGCATTATGCCCACATTCGATGTCTCCAAGCATTCACGCGATTTCCTTAAGCTCAACACCACCGATTTCTATCTGACCATAGGCCTGGGGCTTGACATATACCTGCCTTTCTTCAAGCTCATTCCTGAACTTAAATTCTGCTTCGGCCTGACCGACATAATCAACCATGACCGCCCCGACCTTGCCGACGACCCGGGTATGATGAAATACACAAACTCACTGAAAAAAGCCACATCACAGATGGTGGTGCTGACATTCTATTTTGAATAACCGCCAAAATGAAAACGTCAACCTGCCGACACATACACCGAATCATTCCTGCCATAGCCATGATACTGGCCGTGGCAATGGCCTCGCCACAGGCCAATGCACAGATCGACGCCCAATTTTCACAATACTACGAAATACCTGCATATTACAATCCTGCCGCTGCAGGAGAGATTGATTTTGTCAACATACATGGCGGCACACGTCAGCAATGGGTAGGTATCGAAAACGCGCCAAGCACATTCGTCCTTACCGCCGACATGCCGCTTAAGCTGTTCGGCAAACGATTCGGCATAGGCCTGATGGTTCACCAGGAAAGCATCGGGCTATATAAGACAATGAATCTGGGCATACAGATGGCATACCGTTTCAAACTTTTCGGCGGCCAGTTTTCCGCCGGGCTCCAACTGGGGCTGCTCGACCAGTCATTCAAAGGCACAGACATATACATACCCGATGATGACGACTTCCACGAAAGCGATGATGACGCCCTGCCACAGAACGACATACGCGGAAACGCATTCGACATCGGCGCCGGCATATGGTATACCCACCGCCTGTTCTGGGCCGGAGTAGGCGCGACACACCTCAATTCTCCCACCCTGACAATGAAATCCGACAACGCCGGATCTTCCGGCACACAGGGAGATTTTGAATTTCAGGCCGGACGCACGCTTTATTTCACCGCAGGAAGCAATATTAAGATAAAAAACACGTTATTTGAAGTGATACCGACCATGTTGGTAAAGAGCGACTTCACTTTCACTACCGCAGAACTTACCGCACGCGTGCGCTACAACAGATTCATATCCATCGGCGTAGGATACCGGTACAAGGATGCAATCATAGGCAGCCTCGCAGTGAATTTCAAGAACATATACGTAGGCTACAGCTACGACTATGCCACATCCGCCATCGGGAAGGCATCCAGTGGAAGCCACGAAGTGATTGTCGGATACCGGCTCAAGCTCAACATGGGCGAAAAAAACAAGAACAGGCACAAGAACATACGAATAATGTAGGCCCAGAGCCGACAGCTATACCACTGAAACAAAAAAAACATTCCTTGCTACAATATGAACAAGAGCATTATCATATTTCTGACAGCTTCCGCCATGACGGCAACCATTGCAGGCGTGACATCATGCGCATCCGGCAGCTACACCTCTGCAGGAGGTGAAGTCACCGGCGTCGGAGGCACGTCATGGACCGAGCCTACACCATATGGCATGGTTCTCGTTGGACGCGGTTCAATGGAGATGGGCCCGCAGAAAGCCGACAGCGCCTGGAATCTCGCGGCAAACGCACGCGGCAGATCTGTCGATGCCTTCTGGATGGACGAGACCGAGATCACCAACAGCAAATACAAGCAGTTCGTGTTCTGGGTACGCGACTCCATCATCCGTGAACGCCTGGCCGACCCCGCATACGGAGGAAACGAAGACTTCAAGATAGAAGAGGACAAGGATGGAAACCCTATTACCCCGCACCTCAACTGGAACAAGGCCATACCGTGGCGCAACCCTAACGAGGACGAGCAGCGTGCCATCGAAAGCGTATACCGCACCAACCCCATCACAGGAGTACGCGAACTCGACGCTACCCAGCTCAACTACCGCTACGAAACCTACAACCATACCGAGGCGGCACGCCGCAGGAACAGGCTTGACCCGCGCAGGCGCGAATACAACACCGACCGTCCCGTACCCACTGATGTCCCCCTGATATCAAAAGACACAGCATACATCAACGATGACGGCGAAATCGTACGCCAGACCATATCACGCGGACTGACAGGCGACTACGACTTCGTGAATACATATATCGTAAACGTATATCCAGACACTACAGCGTGGATAAACGACTTCGACAACGCCTACAACGAACCTTACGTACGCATGTACTTCGCCCACGGCGGATACAACGATTACCCCGTTGTAGGAGTGTCATGGGAACAGGCAAACGCATTTGCCAACTGGCGCACCGACTTCCTCCGCCGTTCACTGGGCAAAGAAGGGGTCTACATAGAGCCTTACCGCCTCCCCACCGAGGCCGAATGGGAATATGCGGCACGCGCAGGCGTCAATGAGAACATGTACCCTTGGGAAGGCGAACTGCCATTGAGCGAAGATAAAGGTTGCTTCTATGCAAACTTCAAGCCAGCCGAAGGCAACTACATGCGAGATGGCCAACTCATTACATCCCGCGTCGGCACATATGCGCCAAACGATTTCGGTCTCTACGACATGGCCGGAAACGTCAGCGAATGGACATCCACTGCATACTCCGAAAGCATCGACCGCATGACCAGCGACCTAAACCCGGAATACCGCTACGATGCCGCACAGGAAGACCCCTACAGGATGAAACGCAAGATAGTACGTGGCGGCTCTTGGAAAGACGTGGCACATAACATACGCTCCGACATCCGCATGTGGGAATACCAGAACGAACAGCGCTCATATATCGGATTCCGTTGCGTGCGCACACAGATAGGATTCGCAAAAGGCAATAAACAGGAAAACGGCCGAAGCCGTTAGCAAGATGCCATAACAACCCACCATATACCAACAAAACAACCAATCTACCTTACGATGGTACAAAAAATAAAAAAATACCGAAAAGGTCTCAGCCACTTCATCGCCAGCGAGAACGGACAACGGTTCTTCAACTTTGCCTACAGTATAGGCGCAGCCATTGTGATATGGGGCGCACTGTTCAAGATACTCCACCTTCCAGGAGGCAACACTCTGCTGTCCATAGGCATGGGCACAGAAGTGCTGATGTTCATCCTTACCGCATTCGACCGTCCTCCGAAGGAATACAAATGGGAAGAGGTATTTCCGGTTCTTTCCAGCAAGAACCCTGAAGACAGGCCGGAATTCACAGGAAATGGTGCACTCCAGGCCACCGTCACCAGCACTCCACAGGCATCACAGGCATATGCCGGCAACAGCCCCAAGACTGCTGACGCATCTGCGCAATACCTGGGAACGACACCCGAACTGGCAGCAGAGATGGCACACCTCACAGACACCACACGCGAGCTCAACCGCGTCCACGACCTGCTGCTTGAGAGCTACCGTTCGATAACCGACAATTCCGCCGGAATATCACAATCATCCAACGGATACGTCGAACAGATGCAGAACCTAAACCGGAACATCGCCGCCCTCAACACCATATACGAGATACAACTTAAAAGCATCTCCGGACAGCTGGATTCAATCGACCGTGTAAACCGCGGCATAAGCGGAATCCGCGACATGTTTGAACGTAGCGCAGCCCAGAGCGCACGCTACTGCGAAGAGGCCGAAAAGATGGCACGCTACATGCAGCAACTCAACTCCGTATATGAGAAAATGATTACGGCAATGACCATCAACATGTACCGTCCTATGCCGCCAATGGATATACCCCAGCAAGAGACACCGTCACAGGCCGCACCACAACAATAAACACCGACAACCGCAATGGGAGCAAACAATACAAGGCTGACACCCCGTCAGAAGATGATAAACCTCATGTATATCGTCCTGACAGCCATGCTGGCGCTAAACGTATCCAGCGATGTCCTCGATGGCTTCACGCAAGTCGAGGACGGTCTGTCGCGCTCCAACACTAACGTTGAGGACCGCAATGCCACCATCCTGCGCCAACTCGAGGATTTTGCCGGCAAGAACCCTGAAAAAGGACGGCAATGGGCCGACAAGGCCGCAGAAGTGCGGCAGGTCACAGCCATGCTTTATAACAAGGTTGACTCTATAAAGCACTTGATTGTATGCCAGGCCGACGGAAAGGATGGCGACCCGTCCAACATCATCAACCGCGACGACCTCGAGGCATCATCTGTCATAATGCTTTCATCCGGCAAGCGTCAGGGCGAACAGCTCAGGCTATCCATCGACGCCTACCGCGAATACATAACATCCCTCATGTCCGATTCCGGGAAGCGCAACAACATCAAGCAGGCCCTTTCCACCACACCCATCAAACGTGCCGGCATAGTGACACCGCAGCTATGGGAAGAAGCAAAATTTGAATCACAGCCCGTAGTGGCCGCAGTCACACTACTGTCCAAGCTACAGAACGACATACTATATGCCGAAGGTGAAGCCCTGTCCTCTCTGCTGTCACAGGTCGATGCCGGTGATGTCCGCGTAAACACGCTTGAAGCGTTCGTCATACCGCAGTCACGCCTTGTAATGAGGGGAGGGAAATACTCCGCAAACATTGTCCTGGCCGCCATCGACTCCACAGCCAGGCCTAAAATATATATAGGGGACAAGCCCCTTGAAAACAGCTTATACGAACTGCCAGCCGGAGCTACAGGAAGCTTCACCTACAAAGGGTACATGGAAGTCCCGCATGGCGACGGTTCTGTTACACGCCACGACTTTGAAAGCGCTTACACCGTCATCGAGCCGATGGCCACCGTATCGGCAACAATGATGAACGTGCTCTACGCCGGCATAGACAACCCCATAAGCATATCTGTCCCTGGGGTCGCAATGAAAGACATTTCAGCCTCAATGACAAACGGCACACTCACACGCAGCGGCGACCACTGGGTGGCACGTCCCGCTGGCATTGGCAAAGAAGCGGTGGTCAACGTCACCGCCACCATCGACGGACGCACGTCATCCGTGGCACAGACGTCATTCCGTGTACGCAAGCTGCCCGACCCTACAGCATACATAGCATACAACGACGGAAAAGGCAACATCGAGCATTATAAAGGAGGCAAACCTATATCCAAGGCGCTTCTTATGGCTGCACCCGGACTTGAAGCAGCGATAGATGACGGACTTTTGGACACAAAATTCCGGGTGATCTCCTTTGAGACCATAGCATTCGACTCCATGGGCAACGCAATGCCCGAAGTAAGCGACGGGGCCAATTTCTCACAAAGGCAGAAACAGGTGTTCCGCAGCCTATCACGCGGGAAACGCTTCTTTATATCACGCATACGCGCCGCCGGACCTGACGGCACTACACGCGACCTATCCCCAATGGAAGTCATTGTCAATTGACAAATCCCACAATCCGACAACACAGTTTATATAAACATACCAACCATGACACTGTCAATACATACGTTGAAAAGATATATACTAGCACCGCTGGCACTGCTGGCCATGACCACGGCAACAACTGCGCAGACCACGGAAGGCTCATCGTCCCAGGCTGTTGTAAGGCGCAACCCGTCCGACAGGCTTAACAACAAGGCCAAAGCCCCAGGAGTGACGCAACGCATGGAGCAGTTCTACGGACAGCAGCCTGTAGATGATGCCGAACGCCAGTGGATGCGTATCATATACCGGTCAATCGACCTTCAGAAAGACAAAAATGCCGCCCTATACTACCCCGAAGAGGCTATAGACGGCCAGGACAACCTGTTCAGGATGACAATGAACCTTCTGGCCTCGAATTCCATACCTGCCTACGAATACCTTGACGGGCGCGAGATGTTCACTGACCAGTACCGTGTAAAAGTGCGCGATGTCCTTGACCGTTTCCATATCATGTACCATGACGCCAAAGGATCTACCGAAAAGAACCCGCGTTTCGAGATTGACCCGGCCGACATACCCACCAACGAAGTATTGAGCTACTACATCATCGAACGTTGGGAATTTGACTCCCGCCAGAGCCGCATGAAGACCCACGTTGAAGCCATATGTCCGGTCCTCCACCGTTCCGGAGATTTCGGAGGCGATGCCGTACGCTACCCTATGTTCTGGGTCAGACTTTCCGACATACGCCCCTACATGGCACAGCAGCACATATTCATCAACGATGACAACAACCTGCCTACATGTACGCTCGACGACTATTTTGCCCTCAACCTTTACGAAGGCGACATATACAAGACACGCAACCTGCGCAACAAATCCATGATGCAGCTGTACCCCGACCCCGATGACCTCCAACGTGCCCAGGACAGCATCCAGAAGCGCCTCGACACATTCGAGGACAAGCTATGGGTGCCGTCACGCGAAGAAGTCATCGCCGCACGTGAGGCGCGTGAGGCTCTAGAAGCAGCAAAGGACTCCACATCGGTGGTGTCCGAAGAAAAAAACGAACCCAAGAAAGAGCGAACACGCGCATCGCGTTCAAGCCGCAAACCGACAAAGGCAAAGCCCCCAAACAGTCAAAAGTCAAACAGAAAAAGGCATCATCCTCTTCAAGCGCCACAAAATCAGTACGCCGCCGCAAACGTTGACACAAACTCAAACTTATTGTGCAATAATTTGCCAATCTATCCACCGGACATTATCTTTGTGCCTATATTACAATACTGCATGGTACTTTTTCAATAGGTAACAAAAGATAATAACAGAAATGTCATTCCCATTACGTAGCGATACGACATTCCGCGGCGGCCGCAGAATGGCCGGCTCACGTGCCCTATGGCGCGCAAACGGTATGGACGAGACCCAAATGGGACGTCCCGTAATAGCCATTGTCAACTCATTCACACAGTTCGTACCCGGCCATACCCATCTCCATGACATAGGACAAGAGATAAAGGCCGAGATAGAATCACTAGGTTGTTTCGCCGCAGAGTTCAATACCATTGCCATCGACGACGGCATTGC
>VSPW01000090.1 GCA_009775535.1 Muribaculaceae bacterium | reverse complement strand
AATTATTAGATCACATGCAAAGCAAAGGAAAATTAGGAAGCATCGTTGCCGGTGTAATCGCTATTTTCTTGGTATTAGTGTGTCTTTTCTATCTGTCGTTCACGTTTGTTTCCAACAACCATGAGACAGCTGCCGAAAACTATGCCACGAAAATTTCCGGACCAAACGGCACGGACTCCGTGTACAACCAAGCCTACAAGCACTACATGGACTCTCTTAGCGAAAAGCCTGTCTACATGGGCTATACGCTTAATGAAGTGCGCAAGTGGGGTGTAGGCCTAGGCCTCGACCTTAAGGGAGGTATGAACGTAATCCTCCAGGTGGACATGCCTGACATGCTCCGCTCGATGAGCGCATCAGGCGCAGATTCAGTGTTTGAACGCGCATTGGCCGCTACCAATGCTCTTGTAAGGAGCAATCAGGCCGATGACTATGTGGGCACTTTCGTGCAGGAATACCGCAGGATTGACCCTAATGCCGACTTCTCAACCATATTTACAGACATAAAGCCCGGTACTGACGCATCGAATGTGGCATCAGTGCTGAAGAGTGAGGTCAAGGACCGTGTGGAAAATTCAGCCACCAACGTGCTCCGTAAGCGTATCGACCAGTTCGGTGTTGTATCACCAAATATTCAGGTGCTACAGGGCAAGGACGGCCAGATCCTTCTGGAGTTGCCTGGCGTCAAGGACCACGAACGTGTCCGCGAACTCTTGCAGCGTTCTGCCAACCTCGAATTCTATGAGACATATACAGCACCGCAGGTCACTCCGGCACTCCAGAGCCTAAGTGCTGCAATGATGGCTGACACTACCTATACAGGGCGTCCTTTGCTGTCATATTTCCAGAACATGGAATATGCAGGCGGTGCGACTGTAGCGTATGTCGCAGATGCACAGGCTATGGCAGAGGTAAACGCTATCCTCGCTTCACCGCTTGCAAAGCAGATACTTCCGTCTGACCTCAAATTGCGCTGGGGCGTGAAGCCTAAGGTCACACAGGTAGGCGGCGCTGACGGCAATGCCGTTGAGAAGGTGCTCGGATATGAGCTCTATGCGCTTAAGACCACTAACGGCAAGGCTGTGCTTGACGGCAGCTGTGTTGTGGAGGCCCGTTCGGACTATAACGACCGTCAGCGTGGCAATGAGGTGTCGATGACGATGAATTCAGAGGGTTCACGTGCATGGGCGCGCATCACCACCCAGGCGGCTGTCAATAAAGATCAGATAGCGATCCTGCTTGATGATCAGGTATACTCTGCACCCCGCGTGAACACTCCTATCGAAGGTGGAAGCTCCCAGATTACCGGCGATTTCACAACTGATGAGGCCCGCGACCTTGCGAACATACTGAAGAGCGGCAAGATGACAGCAAAGGTTAACATCATATCCGATATGGTTGTCGGTCCGTCTCTTGGCGCCGAGGCTATCGAATCGGGCATAATCTCGTTTATCGTCGCACTTGTGCTGCTAATGGTATTCATGGTGTGCTTCTATGGTGTGATCCCCGGTTTGATCGCTAACTTCGGCCTTATCTGCAACCTGTTTTTCACGCTTGGCATCCTGGCTTCGTTCCAGGCCGTGCTTACCATGTCGGGTATAGCCGGTATTGTTTTGGCTCTTGGTATGGCCGTTGACGCCAATGTGCTTATCTATGAGCGCGCCAAGGAAGAGTTGCGTGCCGGCAAGAATGCCCGTAATGCAATCGCGGAAGGCTACAGCAATGCTTTTTCGGCAATCTTTGACTCGAACCTTACATCTGTTATCACTGGTGTGATACTCCTGTTCTTCGGTACAGGTCCTATCAAGGGTTTTGCCACTACGCTAATCATTGGTATTGTATGCTCGTTCTTTACTGCCGTTTACCTTAGCCGCCTGTTCTTCATTTGGGGCGCGAAGTCAAAGGCTTTCCAGAACCTTACATTCACAACGGCGTTCTCACGCAACATGTTCTCCAATACAAAGATCAGCTTCCTTAGCCAGCGCAAGGTGAGCTTCTCTATTGTGGGTATAGTTGCAGCTGTGGTGGTAATCTCTTTCTTTGTGCGTGGACTCAACCAGGGTATCGACTTCTCCGGTGGCCGCAATTATATCGTGAAGTTTGAGAAGCCTGTAAGCACGACCGAGATACAGAAGGCCCTCCAGCCTGAGTTCCCCAACTCATCTGTTTCGGTAATCACTATCCAGTCATCGAACCAGGTGCGCGTGTCAACCAACTACAAGATAGAGTCTGAAGATCCCAATACAGAAAAGGAAATCACAGACAAGCTGTACAATAGCCTTAAGCCGTTCCTGCGTGATGGCATGACCCCTGAGGAATTCTCGACCACAGATGCCAGCCAGGGTGTGGTGCAGTCGCAGAAGGTAGGACCATCGATCGCTAACGATATGAGAAATGACGCTTATATTGCAGTTGTGCTTTCACTTATAGCGATGTTCCTGTACATATTGTTGCGTTTCCGTAATGTGGCATTCTCTGTGGGTGCGCTTGCAGCTGTAACGTTCACGGCGTTCTCTATTATAGGTTTCTATTCGCTGTTCTGGGGCGTGCTTCCGTTTGCAATGGAGATCGACCAGACGTTCATCGCCGCAATATTGACTGTAATCGGTTATCAAATCAATGATACCGTGGTGGTATTTGACCGTGTGCGCGAGAACATCGGTCTGTATCCAAAGCAGGATTTCTTTACGACAATCAATGCTTCAATCAATTCTACATTGGGCCGTACGGTGATGACTTCTGGGTCTACCCTGTTGGTTCTGTTGTGTATATTCATCCTCGGTGGTGATGCTATCCGTAGCTTCACATTCGCAATGATATTCGGTGTCATTATCGGTACGCTGGCTACAATCTATGTTGCAGCACCTGTGGCTTACCTCACAGACCGCCGCCGTAGCCGTAAGAATTAAGATATAGATATCCAGATATTAAACAAGGGCGACACCGCTATGCGTGTCGCCCTTGTTGTTCTTTAGTGTGCGCATTATGGGTGATGTGTACGGAGATAAAAAAAAGGGCTTTTAAGCCCTTTTTCCATAATCAATAGGATGTTATCAGTGGTTGCAGCCGCAGTTGCCTTCATCGCAGCAACCGTCGCCACAACCGTCATCGCAGTGGTCGTGGCCGCATCCGCAACCGCAGCTGTGTGCAGGCTGGAGCTCTTCGGGTGTGGCATCGCGCACTTCGAGTATTTTGCCTTTGAAGCGTACGTCCTTGCCGGCCAGAGGGTGGTTGAAGTCCATGATGACTTCGGCTGGGGTTACATCAATCACGACACCGTTGATATGGTAGCCGTCGGCGGTCATCATAGGGACTATTTCACCTTTCTTTATCATTTCTTCATCGAATTTGCCTTCGATCTCGAAGATAGAGCGTTCGAGGTGTGCCACCTGTTCGGGATCGTGCGGCCCGAATGCTTCGTCGCTCTTGACGGTGACGTCAAATTCGCCGCCTTTTTCCAGACCGTCAATGGCTTGCTCGAGTGGACGTATCATTCCGCGGGTCACTCCGTAGATGATTTTTTCTGGGTCCTCGGCAATGGTCTGGTGCACCAGTATCTGGCCGCCGTTGGGTTGTACTTCGTATAGGTCATAACCTAGTTCTACGTATTTTCCTGGTTGGATTTTTTCCATGAGTCAATAATTTATTATGGTTATATGAAAAATCGGGTTGTGGGTGTAGTAATGGGACATATGTCCATTTAATATAAACAATTATCGTGCCAAAAGTATTTGAAACTATTTCCCGGTGATGATTTTCCGGATGCCGTTGAGCTTGTTCAGGGCATCGATCGGGGTGAGGTTGTTGATGTCAATGCCGATTATCTCGTCCCTTATCTGTTGCAATACCGGGTCGTCGAGCTGGAAGAATGACAGTTGCATTCCTGGTGTGGTGTCTCCAAGGGAGACCAGGTTCTTTTCTATTGTGGAGTTTCCGCGGTTGGCAGTTTCCAGCTGGTGCAGTACTTCGTCTGCGCGCCTGACAATCGATGGTGGCATGCCGGCGAGCTTGGCCACATGTATGCCGAAGGAGTGTTCGCTGCCACCCTTGGATAGCTTACGGAGGAATACGACCTTGCCGTTTATCTCTTTTACAGATACGTTGTAATTGACCACGCGTGGAAATGACCGTTCCATTTCGTTGAGTTCGTGGTAGTGTGTGGCGAATAGGGTCTTCGGGTGTGCATCGCCCCAGTTGTGGATGTGTTCTACGATGGCCCATGCGATGGATATGCCATCGTAGGTTGATGTACCACGGCCAAGCTCATCGAACAGGATGAGTGAACGTGGAGACATGTTGTTGAGTATCAGCGCGGCCTCGTTCATCTCGACCATGAATGTGGATTCGCCCAGGGATATGTTGTCGCTTGCTCCTACGCGTGTGAATATCTTGTCGACAATACCTATGCGTGCACTCTGTGCGGCTACAAAAGAACCGATCTGGGCGAGGAGGACATTGATGGCGGTCTGCCGGAGCAGGGCTGACTTACCGGACATGTTCGGTCCGGTAATCATCATGATCTGGGTGCCGTCGTTTGAGAGGGACACGCTGTTTGAGATATATGGTTCTCCGGCCGGGAGGCGTTTCTCTATCACGGGGTGGCGTCCTTCCTCGATTACGATGTCGAGCGAGTCATCGATCACCGGGCGGTTGTAGCGGTTTTCGATTGCTACGCGTGTGAATGCCGACAGGCAGTCGAGCTGTGCGATCAATGTAGAATCGAGCTGCATTGCCGGGATGTATTGTATCAGTTCTGCGACGAGGTCGTTGAATATTCGGTTTTCTATGGCCAGTATCTTTTCTTGCGCACCGAGTATCTTTTCTTCGTATTCCTTCAGTTCCTGTGTGATGTACCGTTCGGCATTTACGAGTGTCTGTTTGCGTATCCATTCCTGTGGGACTTTGGCCTTATGTGTATTGGTTACTTCGATATAGTATCCGAATACATTATTGTATCCTATTTTAAGGGAAGGTATGCCTGTAGATTCGCTTTCGCGGGCCTGTAGTTTCATGAGGTAGTCTTTCCCTCGGAAGGCTATTTCCCGGAGGTCGTCCAGTTCGGTATCGATACCAGATGCAATGACATCGCCGCGGGCAGTGGTGTTTGGTGCATCGTCGCGCAGTTCGCGGGCTATGCGTGCGGCTATCTCCAGGCATGGGTTCAGTTGGTGCCCGATGGCAGAAAGCGCGGCAAGTCCCGAGGATGTGCATATCTCCTTTATGGGGGTTATGGCTTGCAGGGCAAGTTTTACCTGTACGACCTCTCGTGGTGTGATGCGCCCGGCGGCGACTTTTGACACAAGTCGTTCGAGGTCGCCTATGCGTTCCAGGAGAGATTTTAGCTCTTCCCTGTCGTCCGGGTTGCGGAAAAAGTGCTCGACAATGTCGAGGCGTCCGTTTATGGCCTTGACGTCTTTTAGCGGGAACAGCAGCCAGCGTCTAAGCATGCGTGCTCCCATTGGCGATACGGTGCGGTCTATGACATCGAGCAGGCTCTTGCCGTCTTCGGCCAAAGAGTCAATAAGCTCAAGGTTGCGAACTGTGAATCGGTCGAGACGGACATATCGGTCTTCTTCGATGCGGGAGATGGAGTTGATATGAGAAATGCGTGTGTGCTGCGTTATGTCCAGATAGCAGATGATTGCCCCGGCGGCAATGATGGCATCAGCCATGTTGTGGATGCCGAACCCTTTGAGCGATGATGTGCCGAATTGCTTCAACAGCCTTTCCATTGCGGATTCGGTGGTGAATATCCAGTCGTCGAGGTCGGTGGTCAGGTAGTGTGAAGAGAGTGTGTCCTGTATCTTGGCGCGTGTGCCACGCTCGATGAGCAGTTCCTTGGGCGCAAAGTTGGCCAACAGTTTGTCGATATAGTCGGTATTGCCTTCCGCTGCCAGAAATTCACCTGTGGATATGTCGAGGAGCGCAATGCCGAGTGTGCCTTTCGCTCCGGGATGTATGGCTGCAAGGAAGTTGTTCTCCCGGTGGTTAAGGATGTTGTCGTTGATGGATACCCCTGGGGTTACAAGTTCGGTGATGCCGCGTTTTACAAGTTTTTTTGTGGCTTTCGGGTCTTCGAGCTGTTCGCAGATGGCCACGCGCTTGCCGGCACGTATCAGTTTTGGAAGGTATGTGTCGAGTGCGTGGTGCGGGAATCCTGCAAGCTCGATGGATTGGGCTACTCCGTTTGCCCGTTTTGTCAGTGTGATCCCTAATATTTCAGACGTGGAGATCGCATCATCGGAGAATGTTTCGTAAAAATCGCCTACCCTGAAAAGCAGTACAGCATCGGGATGTTTGCGTTTCATCTCGATGTATTGCTTCATGAGCGGTGTTTCAACTATTTTTTTTGCCATTTGGCATTGATATGTTTACGGTTCGTGGATAATTATGTAAAGTTACAAAAAAAATGTAAATGCTGCCACGGCTTGACTAAAATCCTTGATGTTTGCCTAAATGGGATGTCGGTATTATCTGTACTGTAGCATGAAAATGTATGGCCTGATAAAGAGTCTGCACCCCAAAAAGCGCTTATGTTGAACTTTTGGGGTGCAGACTGGTGTTCAGTGGTGTTTTTTTTGACAGTTGTTCCGGTAGTGTCAGAGTCCGGTCAAGGCTCTTGCCTGTGATGTCATCATATTTTGGATTTCGGTGTATGGGATGGTGCATTCAGGCAATCCTGCAGCGTAGGGGGCAATCTCGTATTGCTGGTATATGAAGTGCATTCCGTCATCAAGGAAAAGCGGTGGGGTGGTGGGCAGCGGGAAGTCTGCAGGATTTATGAGCAAGCATTCCTGGAAGCTGACAGGTGTGGAGGCATTGAAATAGTTGTGCATTATGGCCTGTTTGACCGTATTCCTTATGGCTGGAATGGAGTCGGGCTTAAATATGTCCCATCCGAATTGTATTCCCTCTGGTTTAGAGAATGTAGAGCCTTTACTGATGAACGACCCATGTGCGCCGCCAAGGAATGTGTATGCGGAGAATGTGTATGTGACGTATCGGTCGGTTTCATATGACTTGGATATTTTCCAGTCGAATTCGTATCCTGCGCTTGTGTTGCATTCCGTCAGGTCTTTTCGGGATCCGTCGATGATGTATGATGTCAATGTTTTCAGCAGTGTGCTGCCATCGGATATGGTGTCGAGGGAAGTACTTTTTATTTGGCTGAACTTTTCGGATGCGGTGGCGGACAATTGCGAGTTGATCCATTTGCGGACGCTGGAGTCAAGTGGAGTGGCGTTGCCTGTGGGATAGTCTACACTTATGTCGCATGTGGCATCCGTTCCGTCAATCTTGATCGAATCGCTGTATGAGATGGAGTCTGTGGCGAATACCCCGTCTGTGATTCTGTTTGTGTTGTCTTTGCTGCCGCATGAGACCAGAGACATGGCTACTGCTGCCGAGATTATTGCGGCCGGCAGTAGTGGGGTGATTTTAATGGGTTTCATCTTTTTTTGTTATTATGTTTATTGTTGTTCTGTAATGGTGGTAACATTACAAATATACTGAAAATTCATGTCATATATAGGCATTATGTATTTTTAACAGGAAAAATGAGGATGAACACTTGAACGTGTGTGGCGTTAATATTATTAAGTAACGCCTTTAGAAAGTGGGAACTATACGATATATAGGATTGTTCATCGCATTGGCTTGCCTGTATACTGGCAGGGCCTCGGAAGTCGCTGATACTTTTATCCAGGAGGTGTCATCGGGTATAGATGTGTATCCGCATCACCGTGACCGGCAGCCTATGTATATGGCTTTGCGCAACAATGCGATATTGGATGTGGCGATAGTGCCAAACCTTTCGTTTGAGGTGGCCATAGCAGGGCGCTGGAGCGTGTCGGCATCGTGGATGCATGCCTGGTGGAGCGGCGGACATAAATTCTGGAGGATATATGGCG
>VSPW01000009.1 GCA_009775535.1 Muribaculaceae bacterium | reverse complement strand
AATACACATTTTTTAAGTTTCGATAATTCCAAGGCTGCCGAAGGCACGTTTCTGGGCGAGTCTGTTCGGACGGATGTTTTTGATCGTTTCTTCCGATACATATATAATTGTTTTTTTTTTAATTTTGCAGATGATTAAATCTATAATTAAGACAGATGAAAAATATAAAACCATTTACAGTTTCTCAAAACGGACCTACACAACGCCTCGAGGTTGTAGATGCCCTCAGAGGATTCGCCCTTCTGGCAATTGTACTTCTACATAATCTGGAACACTATAATATTTTTTCGGACAACATTAGCCAACCGGACTGGTTGAACTCCATTGACGTCTTTCTTTGCGATGCCATATATTTCCTTTTTGCAGGAAAGGCATATGCTACGTTCTCCCTACTGTTCGGCTTCAGTTTTTACATACAAATGAGGAATGCCCGAAAACGTGGCGATGATTTCCGCATGAGATTTGCATGGAGGATGATGCTCCTTGTTGGCTTTTCGCAACTCCATGCCTTATTTTACAACGGAGACATCCTATTGTTATATGCCTTCTGCGGGCTTTTGCTAATTCCGGCATCCAGCTGGAGCAACAGGACTGTGCTTACAGTTGCCATTATACTCATGCTACAACCTTTTGCATGGGGCAAGATAATATATGCGTGCTTTAATCCAGAGTATATCGACACAAATTCGATGTTCGCGCAATTTGCAGCAATAGCAGAACAGACAGGACGGCACGGCAATCTACTGGAAACGCTATCGGATAATATATGGAACGGCCAACTGTACTCCAATTTCTGGCAAGTAGAGGCCGGACGACTATTCCAGACCCCTGCACTTTTCCTTATAGGCATGTGGCTAGGCCGCAAGGAGCTGTTCACTGACACGCCTGGCAACAGGATGTTCTGGAAATGGGCGATGCTTTATGCAGTTGCGGCGGCAATACCTCTATATTTCCTCAAAACGTATGTACCGGCACATATATCAAACATAACCATGCTATCATATTATAGTATAGCCATACCGATGATCTACAACTTCGCTTTCATGGTGATATTAATGTCTGTGTTTGTCCTGGCATGGTACAGCCACGGAAACGGATACAAGTTCCAACGTTCCGTTATCGCGTACGGAAGGATGAGCCTCACAAACTATATCACGCAGTCTATTATAGGTGTTGCCATATACTATAATTTCGGGCTATGCCTGTACAATTCGGCCGGTGCGACAATGTCGCTTATAATCGGAGCAGGGATTTTCTCCATACAGCTTATATTCAGCCGGTACTGGCTTGGACGCCACAGGCAAGGTCCTTTGGAATACATATGGAAACGTGCAACTTGGATTTCATTTCCAAAACAGGCGACCACATAAAATAAAGAAGGCGTGATCCCGCATTATCCGGAATCACGCCTTCAATATTTCATCACGTATCTCTATTGCGGCAACCCTGTGGCTATTATCGTCACCCTCACTTCGCGCTTGAGGCTTCCATCAACGGCCATACCCCAAATAATGTCTGTGTCAACCGGGAATGTAGCAAGATAATTCGCCAGTATCTCAATCTCTTTCATCTTCAAAGCCTCCTTGTCGTCAGCGGGGGAATATATCATTATGAGCAACCGTGATGCATCATGCACATCACGTCCCGCACATATGGGGGCTGATATTGCTTTTTTTATGGCAGAGATTACCCTGTCGTCACCGTCCGAGAATGCAGATGTGACAAGCGTGTTACCGCCTTTTTGGAATGTGAACCTTATATCATTGAAGTCTATACATGTAAGCGCCTGGACGGTACATATCCCCAATATATCGTTGATAATGCGTGTGACTGTCTCATCAAACTTGCTTATCGACTCCAGCACCGATTCCTCCGACAATCCAGGGTACAGCTGCTCATCGTCAATCACAATCATAGCATCGACATGTGCCGACATCTCTTCAACGCCTTTACGGGCAAGTTCACGTTTGGCCTCGCCCTCGGCCTTGAACGGCATCGTGACTATACCGATTGTCAGGATATTGCGTTCACGGGCTATACGGGCTACGGTAGGGGCAGCCCCAGTGCCTGTAATGCCACCCATTCCAGCTATTATGAATGCCATCTGCGTGCCGTCATCGAACAATGAACCGATCTCGGCGACATACTGGGAGGCAAACGCTTTTGCACGGTCGGGGCGCACGACGGCCCTATTATCACTAGAAATAAGCAGCTTGGCCGGTACTTGCGCATTACCGATTATATAACGGCTGGTATCGACTATCGCGAATGTAGCCTTTTCGATACCATGTCCATACATGCGGTCGACGGCGATACAAGCGCTTCCGCCGACTCCTACGATTTTGAATAAAGGCCGAGTGTCCATAGCTGCGGGTGTGAGAATAGGGTCATCAACAATATAGATTGAAACGTTTAATCCTCCTCACCAAATTCGATAATGTTGGGATCCATCCTACGCTGGCGGTCACTCTGATATGACGTTGCCGGAGATACGGCGTTGTTGATGGCCTTGCGGTCACGGTTGAATGCCGGAGACCGCTCGATGGCATCAATTGAAGCCTCATTGTCGATTTGGTCGGGACTCAATATTATATAACGCGAATTGTTCTTGTTTCGTTTGATGTCCGCGATTTTATCGCTGTCATATATGTCCTGTATCCTTGAACGGTCGGAAGATTTCTGCTCTTCAGATGCGCCGCCCCTTTCCGGACGCGAACGCTGGTCGGTGATATTGCCAGGACGGTTTATCTTCCTGGATACGTCCTGTGCAATAGCCTGCTTCTGTTGGGGCTTTGCCTCCTTGTCGCGGAATGTCATCTCGAACCCGGCGGCAAGCACGGTTATGCGCACTGCATCGCCAAGGGTATCGTCATATCCCAGACCCCAAATGACATCAACATCGGAATACAGTTTGGATACGAACTGTGTGATCTCATTGATCTCATCCATCTTGAATGTCTGGTTGGCCTGCCTGGAAACATAGATATTGAACAGAAGGCGAGTGGAGGAAAGAATGTCGCTATTGCGCAACAGCGGTGACAGCAATGCGTCCTCAATAGCCTTGGTAACACGGTGTTCACCTTCCCCGATGCCGCTGGATATGATCGCTGTAC
This sequence comes from Muribaculaceae bacterium, assembly GCA_009775535.1. Classification (GTDB taxonomy): domain Bacteria; phylum Bacteroidota; class Bacteroidia; order Bacteroidales; family Muribaculaceae; genus CAG-873. Next base: position 20,153 of record VSPW01000009.1, on the reverse strand, counting down.
CGCTATCGTGAAGGGCGGTATGCACATCGTTGAAGTCAAGGTTTATCATCCCGTTGCTTGTAATCAGGTCCGAAATGCTCTGGGCCGCAACAAGGAGTGTGTCATCGGCCTTGGCGAACGCGTTGAGAAAATCAAGGTCGTTATATATCTCCGTCAGACGTTCGTTGTTGATGACAAGCATGGCATCAACATATTTAGACATTTCGTCAGCGCCGTCAAGGGCCTTGATTATCTTTTTCTCGCCTTCAAACAGGAATGGGATCGTAACGATGCCGAGTGTCAGAAGACCGCGCTCTTTTGCGATACGCGCAACCACAGGTGCAGCGCCAGTACCAGTGCCACCACCCATACCGGCTGTTATGAACACCATTTTTGCATCGTCTTCAAACAGGGCATCAATCTCGGCAGCGGCCTGCTCAGCATAGTCACGTGCGACCTCCGGCTTATTGCCTGCACCGAGTCCCGGGCCAATCTGCAGCTTTGTAGGGACTGGCGAAGCCATTAGAGCCTGACGGTCAGTATTTATGTTCACAAAAGATACGTCCTTTATGCCTTGACGGTACATATGGTTAATGGCGTTATTTCCACCTCCGCCTACGCCTACGACCTTAATAAGGACCGGTGCTTTAGGCTGGTCATTCAGGAATTCTGTACCGTTGGATATATCATCGATTGTCATATTGAAGTTTCTAATATATTAATATAATGTATGGGCTATCTTCTATCTTTTATTCGTCGTCTTCTTCATCCGGACCTTTCATCACATGGATTATGCGGTCGCGGATTGAAATCCAGCGGCTAGGTTTCTGCGGCTCCGGAATCGATTTCTTTTTCACCTGCCGCTCCGGTGTCTCAAATTCGGGAAGATCATCGGGATCAGGATCGTCGTCAAAGAGTGTCATATCCGAATCATCATCGGTGTCATCGATGACATATCCCTGGCGGCCAGGCGTCCCCTCATATGCATCAGAACGTGATGACTGTACGTTTACCGGTTTAGGTTCTATAACGCACTCCACATCAGAACCCATTACAACCGATGAGTTCAACAGCGATATAATATCGACTTCCCGGACAGGCTGAATCGAGCTGTCGGCTATCCTGACATTTGACGAAGGGACACCGATACGTACATGCAACTTGCTCTCGTTCTCAATAAGGTGTCCAAAATTACGCAAGCGTGCACCGCCACCGACCAATATTATTCCAGCCGTCAAGTCGCTGAGACGCATCCCGGCATAGTCGACATGTGCCATAATATTGGCTGCAATCTCCCCGGCACGCGCCTGGATGTAATGCCCGACAACAATATCGGAAAGAATATCCCCGACTGCTGACGGCGGCACTGTGGCAGATTCGTCAGGCATGGCATCGCCATATACTACCTTAAAGTCCTCGGCCCGTTCTTCCGTCACCCCAAGCGATGCGATATCGCGGGTTATGTTGCGTCCTCCTATCGGTATCGTCGCCAGATAACGCAACTCCCCATCCTTATATATAGATACTGTGGTTGTCTCGCTTCCTAGATCGACCAGCATACAGCCTAACCGGCGCTCATCAGAGGTGAGCACAAGCTCGGACTCCGCCACAGGCAATATCACCGTTCCGGCGATGTCCAAGCTAAGACGGTCGTCAAATACACGGTGGATGTTACGCAGCAGCTGCGGGCGGCATGTAAATATGTTGTATGTCCCGGCGACAGTGTTTCCATATGACCCGACAGGGTTCACAGTAGGAATGTTGTCAACGGTAAAATCGCCAGGCATGATGCCGACTATATCATAATCTGTATGAAACGATTCATATGCATCACGCTGCAACATGGCCATTGTATCGGCTGTAATTTTCTGTTCTCCTTGAAGCCGCAGTGATACTTTGTGTGGGTTGGATGCCAAGGAACGTCCCGATATCCCGACATAGACAGACTCAATCTTGCGAGGAGCTACCGCCTGTACAGCCTGCAAACGTGCGACAATTCCGGCTATATGGTTACTGACTTCTTCTACATTGTTTACCCATCCATAACGTACAGACCCGGAAATGGGCTGCTCATCTATGGCAAGGACCGTAAGCGAACCGGTGGCTGTGTCTATACAGCCAACAGCCCCTTTTATACGGGAACTTCCTATGGAAATCGCTGATATATATCTTTTTGGCATAAGGAGTGGGGTGATGAATTGTTTATAAGTCGAGATTTTTTAATTGGCAATGGAATCTGGGATCAAAGAGTCGTCAGAAAGTGGCTCCAACTCAAGGACATCCGCATCAGGGACAAGCGTATCGCTCCGCATCAACACTTCCAGGGATGGCGGCGGCGCAGGGCGTCCACGCCTTGTGGCAACAATCTGCCCACGCCATTTCACCGAGAGCGTGTCATAAAAGTTCCAGCCCTTTACAGGCATCACTTCACGATAAATAACCTTCAGACGTGCAAATTTGTTGTCTATATCTGAATTATCTCCGAAATTTATAACGTGGCCACGTATAATGGGCACAAGTATTATGTCTCCACGCCTGTCGACTTTTATCGCCGACACCAATGCATTCGCAGTAGGGTCTGCCTTTATATAGTCCAGAACTGGAAGCAACGCCTTTGCCTGGGCGATGCTGTCGAAATCAGCGGATACAATCGGGACATCCAGATGATACCGCAGATCGGCGGCAATACGTTTGCCGGTCGAACTTACATAATACGATTCTCCCGTACGGTCAAACACACGGGCCACCGGTGTCATAGGTGATATGTCAAATTTTAAAGTCCCATCATTAAGTATGACGCATTTTGCGTCATCTATCTTGTCAAGGGCCAGCAATCTCAGTTCAATGCTGCGCGTATTTATGGACGAGCGGGGAAGTGATGCAATGCGGCCAGGGAGACTGTCAAGTTCAATTATAATATCTTCTGTCGAGACAAAACCTATCTTTTGGGGATCATTGATATTGATCTCCATTTTTTTCAATGGGGCCGCCTCCGACTTGGAAACCGTCATAGGTATGACAACGACCAAATAGGCCACCATCAACAACGATAATATGAAAAATCCGATGTTACGCTTGTCCATCAGCGTTGATATATGGCTTTACAATTTCGGGGATGCAATCTATGATGTCTCCTGCCCCGGCAGTAAGGAGGACACTGAACCCGGATGACGCCACGGCCTCCGGCAACCGGGACTTTGATACCATTGTTTTAGACGGGCCGTCTATGTGGTCGAATATTATAGCAGACGTGACACCAGGTATCGGCTCTTCACGTGCCGGATATATGTCGACAAGTATGACGTCATCGGCCAATGAAAGCGCTTCTCCGAATTCACGGGCAAAGTCCCTTGTACGTGAATACAGATGCGGCTGGAATGCCACAGTCAGCGGCCTTTCGGGATACAGAGCCTTTACCGACAGTATGCTCTGGCGCAGTTCATCGGGATGGTGAGCATAGTCATCAATTATGACCTTGCCATCAGCCCCCGGTTGCTTCACCCAGAACTGAAAGCGGCGTTCCGCCCCCAAGAATGAAGCCATTGCAGATGCAGCACGATTGGCATCGAATTGTCCCGTCAGATGGCATGCGGCAAGTGACGCGACCGCATTTTCAATATTTATCTCCACAGGCACACCCAACGAAATATCCTTCACTTCAATTCCAGGACCGATAAAGTCGAACACGATCCCGCCGTTACCACGGCGTATGTTTGACGCATGATAATCCCCCGATTCCTTTGAATAGGTATATACCTCTACTGTCGGGGCTGTCTTTGGAATGAACTTCAGTCCGGTGCGGACAAGAAGTTTCCCGTCAGGACGTATCAGGGACGTAAAATGGGAGAAACTTTCAAGATATGCCTCCTCCGTACCATATATGTCCAAATGGTCAGGGTCTGTGGCCGTTACCACGGCAATATAAGGCTCAAGATGATGGAAGGAACGGTCATACTCGTCGGCCTCTATGACCGTAAATGGTGATGCCGGACATAGGATCAAGTTGCTGTCGTAATTACGCAATATGCCTCCCAAAAATGCATTGCATCCCACCGGAGATGAGGCAAGTATATGTGCCGCCATCGACGAAGTTGTTGTCTTTCCATGTGTGCCGGCAAAACATATGCCCTTGGAGTGGCGCGTAATCATGCCAAGGACCTCGGCACGTTTTAGTATCACGAATCCTTCCTTACGGAAAAACGACAGTGGTATATTTGTTTCAGGTATCGCCGGCGTATAGACCACAAGTGTCGTCGCCTTGTCACGGTAACCATCCGGCACGGCTTCAATATTGTCGGCAAATGATATGTCAGCCCCCTCACTGACGAGCATGTCTGTAAGATGTGTCGATGTACGGTCATATCCGGCAACCGACTTACCCAAAGACAGGAAATACCTGACAAGAGCAGCCATGCCTATTCCGCCAGCACCTACAAAATATATATTTGAAAACCTATTGAGGCTAATATCTGAACTGTGTTGAATTTTCATACCCTAATTTTTATCAGCAATACGTGCAAGAATTATGTCTACAATCTTTTCATCGGCACCAGGAAGCGCCATTTCCGCCACATTGCGCTGGAGGCGCATACGTGTCTCCCCGTCATGAAGCAGATTAACAATAGTCGTGCCAAGTTTTTCGCGTGCGTCGGAATCCAGCACCATAATGGCAGCATCCTTTACAACCAACGCCATGGCATTCTTGCGCTGATGGTCTTCGGCCACATTCGGAGAAGGCACCAACACAGAGGCCTTCCCAAGAAGCTGTATCTCTGAAATAGTACTTGCCCCAGCCCTTGAAACAACCAGATCGGCAGCCTTGTAGGCAATATCCATAGCCGACACAAATGGCTGTATCTGAAGGTGTCCACGGCCTTCGGCAATGTGGATATATTCATCATTATATAATTTTCCTGTCTGCCATAATACTGACGCGCCTGCGGCCAAAATGTCATCAACCGATGCCTCGATGGCCTGATTGACAGTACGTGCCCCTAGGCTTCCACCAACAACTATAACAAGCGGACGCGAAGGGTCAAAGCCGAGGGCCTTCTTGGCATCCTCCTGTGTGTGACCTAATTCCAGTAGGGACGAGCGGACAGGATTACCAGTCATCACAATCTTGCCGGCAGGGAAAAAACGTTCCATGCCACTGTAGGCTACACATATGTCAGTGGCCTTGGATGCCAAAATCTTATTGGTGACACCAGCATATGAATTCTGCTCCTGCAACAATGTGGGTATACCTGCCGCCTGTGCGGCCTTAAGTATAGGGCCGCTGGCATACCCCCCCACACCGACCGCAATATCAGGACTGAATTCCTTCAAGACCTTGCGCGCAATGGACATGCTTTTACGAAGCTTCCACAGGACTTTGACATTCCGCCACAAGCGTTTACGGTCAAAACCACATACCGGCAAGCCTATTATCCTGTAGCCGGCAGCTGGGACTCTCTCCATCTCCATACGGCCTTCTGCCCCCACAAAAAGAATTTCTATATCTGGACATCTGCGCCGCAATGCATTGGCGATAGACAACGCCGGGAATATATGCCCCCCAGTACCGCCTCCACTTATGAGAATCCTGTATGATGATTTCTGTTCCATATCAATTTTGTGACGGGTTAAGCGCCTGTAAGTTTTCAGGCAATGATGATATATCCTCCCTTATCTGTTTGCGGTTACCCCGCTGCAACGCATGCCGGCTTACACTAAGCATGACTCCAAATGCCACAGATGTAACAAGTATCGATGTCCCGCCCTTAGATATCAACGGCAGAGGCTGGCCGGAGACAGGAAATGCCCCCGTGACTATGGCCATATGGAAAATGGCCTGGAACCCGATATATACGGCCATCCCTATCATAAGCAATGCAGGGTATACAAGGTTGCACCTATAGGCAAGTGTGGCCGCACGTGCCATCAGCCAAAGGTAGAGCAACATCACAAACAATCCCCCAATAAGACCGCTTTCCTCAATTATGATGGCATAAATATAGTCACTGAAAGCCAAGGAGAGACGTGACGTCTCACGGGAATTTCCAAGACCGACACCAATCACACCGCCGTGTGCCTGTGCGATATATGAGTATTGCTCCTGCGCATTCTTGTCGTTTATCTTGTCGTTGTATTTGTCAAAACGCAGGAAGTTGGTAAGGCGTGACTCCCAGACGCCTGCACGGTTACTGGATTTGGATTCAACCGCCGTGGCAGGCGCACCTGCAACCATTTCAGTATCCGGCTTGTCATCAAGCGTAGCCTTTTTGTACATATAGCCAAGCCCTCCGAGAATACCGAAAATCATTATGATCACAGCAAGGCGCTTCACCTTGACAGCAGCGACAAGCATCATGGACATGCTGATTGCCATGAGCAGCAAGGTGTTGGTAAGACCTTGTGAAAAAAGCATCCCGCCAAACAACCCGATAAAGCCGGCACATACTATCACCAGCCAACGTTCCATCTTAGGATCAACGCTTTTGGAGCTACGGCAAAGAATATATGCTACAAGCAGAACTGCCGAAAATTTAAGGAACTCGGCCGGCTGTACACTCATTATTATAATACTGAACGACCGCCGCGCCCCGTTGACGTATTCACCATTGATAAGAGTATACACCATTGCCAGTATACTTATCAGCACAATCCATGGAGTGGCAAAATAAAATTTGCGGTAATGTATACGCTGCAATGATATAATAATGAAGAAACCTATCCCGAGATGCATCATGTGACGCAATAACGGAGCATAAATATTTGTGGCTGAAATCTCACGCGAAGAGGCGCTGTAAAGCTCCACAATAGAAATAAGGCACAGCATTATGTATGCCCCCCATATGTGCTTGTCATAACGGTGTGCAGGCTTGAGAGCCCCGACGTCAGCACCTACGGTGTTATTGTCTATATTAGTACGGGCATCCCCTCCGGCATCGGGCTGGCGGGGAGGACGTACTGACTTTTTCTCTGATAGTGTCTCGAATATCATTATTGTAAGGAGATTGGATTGTTTATATCTATTAGCACATGGCCTTTATGGCTTCCTTGAATTGCGTGCCACGGTCCTCATAGCTCTTGAACAGGTCAAACGAAGCACAACAAGGCGACAACAATACGGTATCACCATCGGATGCAACACGGCGGCATCCAGCTACAGCATCAGCCAGGGAACAAGTGTCCAAAACCGGGATTTCCGGCGCATTCTCCCCAAAGAACTGCAAAATCTTTTCATTATGCAGCCCCATAGCGACTATAGCCTTGACCTTTTCCTTTACAAGCGGCAATATCTCGGTATAGTCGTTACCCTTATCCTTACCTCCAAGAATAAGTATCGTACCAGTGGTCATTGTCTCCAATGCATACCAACAGGAATTAACATTCGTTGCCTTTGAGTCATTGATATACCGTACGCCGTCCACAGTAGCGACATATTCCAGACGATGCTCCACACCCTCAAAGTCGCTTAACGCCCGGCGTATATCTTCTTTCTTCACATCGAGTAGGCATGCGGAAAGCCCGGCGGCCATAGAGTTATATAAATTATGCAGCCCGCTCAACGATAGGTCGGCCCGCGGCATTGACAGCGACTTGACAGGAGAATTGATTATAAGGCGGTTCTCAGCGTCCACATATGCCGCAGTCTGCTCCTCCTGCCTTTCGGCAAACGGAAGCATCTTCGCATCCGTAACCATCTGACGCAACTGCGCCTGGATGACCGGATCGTCCTGCCAATATATGAACGCATCCTCACATGTAAGATTCCGCAGAATCCTGAACTTTGCATTCACATATCCCTGCATCTTGTGGTCATACCTGTCAAGATGGTCCGGCGTTATGTTAAGTATGACTGCAATGTTAGCCTTGAAATCATACATATTCTCCAATTGGAAGCTGCTCAACTCTATGACATACACATCAAACTGTTCACGGGCCACCTGCAGTGCAAGGCTACGTCCGACATTACCGGCGAGCCCTACATTTATACCGGCGCTGCGCAGGATATGGTATGTAAGAAGTGTAGTGGTTGTCTTGCCATTGCTGCCAGTGATGCACACCATCTTGGCATCGGTATATCGTCCGGCAAGCTCAATCTCAGATATAATAGGCACATTCTTTTCCACAAGACGGCGTATCACATCGCTATTTGGCGGTATCCCAGGGCTTTTGACAACTTCATCAGCACCCAAAATACGGTCATATGTATGCTGTCCTTCCTCCCATTGTATACCTGCTTCGTCAAGCATAGCCTTATAACGAGGTGCAATCATCCCCATGTCGCTTACAAAAACGTCCATGCCTTTTACCGATGCCAGAATAGCCGCACCTGTACCGCTTTCGCCTGCACCGAGGACAACAAGATATTTCTTACGCTGATTATCCATATATGTCTTAACGTATTTTCAATGTTACGAATGTTATTACCGCCAGTATTATGCCTATAATCCAGAAACGGATGACAATCTTTGACTCGGGTACTGGAGCCAAAGGGGACTGTATAATGGCATCTATCCCGGCATTGCCTGGCTTCTGGTAATGATGGTGTAGCGGTGTCATCTTGAATATCCTGCGGCCCTGCCCACAACTCCGCTTTGTAAGCTTGAAATAAGCGACCTGCAACATCACAGAGAGATCCTCCACATAGAATATTGCACACAATATCGGCAAAAGCAGCTCTTTATGTATCAATATGGCAAATACCGCTATTATTCCGCCAAGGGTAAGGCTTCCGGTATCCCCCATGAACACTTGCGCCGGATAGGCATTGTACCACAGGAATCCAACAAGCGCTCCTATAAACGCCGCCATATACACAACAAGCTCCTCACTACCCGGAAGATACATGATATTCAGATAGGATGAATATATCAGGTTGCCTCCAAGATAGGCCATGATTGCCAAGGCAACACCAATTATCGCCGACGTGCCGGTGGCGAGGCCGTCAAGGCCGTCAGTAAGGTTTGCTCCATTGGAAGTTGCAGCGACAAAGAATATCGTTATCAGGACAAACGCCACCCATGCACCCTCCTCGGCATAATCGCCCAACCAACCTGTCAACCATGCATAATCGAAATTATTGTTCTTGACAAAAGGAATTGTAGTCTGCGGGGCTTTTATCTCCTGTTCCTGATAGACGACCTGTTCAATCTCATTAGTACCCGGATTTATCACCTCCACATTCTGACGCATTGTCATATGTGGACTCATGTACATTGTAAGACCTACTATAAGACCGATACCAACCTGGCCGACAATCTTATATTTGCCTTTTATCCCGTCCTTATTATGCTTCGCTATCTTTTTATAGTCATCGATAAACCCGATCGTACCAAGCCATATGGTAGCAACAAGCATAAGTATCATATATACGCTTGAAAGATTGCCTACAAGCAGGCAAGGTATCAATATGGAAATGATGATGATGATACCTCCCATCGTCGGTGTACCGGTCTTCTTCATCTGGCCTTCCAGCCCAAGATTCCTCACAACCTCCCCGACCTGCATCTTTTGCAGGCGTTCAATTATACGCCGTCCGATAAAAATCGCTATGATAAGCGACAGGACCAATGCCGCCCCTGAGCGGAATGTTATATAACTCATAAGCCTGGCCCCTGGAAAGCCGGACTGCTGCAATAAATCAAACAGATAATATAGCATGTCTTGTCTTTTCCTTATATGTTTAACCTATAGTCGCCAACGCGGCCTGCACTTCCTCACAATCATCAAAATGCAGTTTCTGACCCTGGATCAGCTCATACGTCTCATGCCCTTTGCCCAAAACCACGACAACATCGCCAGGCTTTGCCAACATCACCGCTGTGCGTATGGCCTGACGACGGTCCACGATTGCCAATGTGCGCATACGCAATGTTTCATCCAATCCGGCATCCATATCGGCAATAATGTCTTCAGGCCGCTCACTACGCGGATTGTCGCTTGTCAGGATCAACCTGTCAGCACGTAGGGCCGCCTCGCGGGCCATAATAGGGCGCTTGCCCTTATCCCTATCGCCACCCGCACCGGTAACGGCTATTATGGAATGACTGTCGCCTATAAGTGCCCTTATAGTATCAAGCACATTAATAATTGCATCGGGGGTATGCGCATAGTCTACAATCGCAGTAACTCCTGAATTGGACCGGAAAGGCTGAAAGCGCCCAGCCACAGGGGTCAACCGACTCAATGACACTTCCACTTCCTCACGATCCCAACCGACAAGAATGGAGGCACCATATACAGCCGTCAGGTTGTAGGCATTGAAACGTCCTGTGAAAAGTGTCTCTATTTCATGTCCATTAAGATCGAGCAAAGTCCCGTCTATACGCGACTCAACTATACGTCCCTTGAAATCAGCAATGCCCCGCAACGAATAGGTGCGCCTTGCTGCCCGACTGTTTTGAAGCATGACAAGCCCAGTCTTATCATCAACATTTGTAAGAGCCCATGCCGAAGATGGCAAGATGTCGAAAAATGATTTTTTTGCCTTTAGGTATTCATCGACAGTCTTATGGTAATCAAGGTGATCCCTTGTAAGGTTCGTAAATATCCCACCGGAGAAATGCAGCCCAGCTATACGATGCTGTGCACATGCATGGCTGCTGACCTCCATAGCAGCAAAAGTACAGCCGGCCTCCACCATTTCAGACAACAGACGGTTGACCGTTATAGCATCTGGTGTAGTGTGGTCCGCCTCTATCCTTACATCTCCTATATAGTTGGCTACTGTCGAAATCAGTCCCGCCTTTTCCCCCATAAACCTTGCCATGTGGTACAGCAATGTGGCCACGGTGGTCTTTCCGTTTGTCCCAGTCACCCCCAGCAATTGCAACTTCCTAGATGGATTGCCATACCACTGCGAAGCTATATAGCCCAATGCTACGGCAGAGGAGCTGACTTTTATGTAAGTAGCATTGCCTCGCTTGGTGTCCTCTGGCAACCGTTCACACACCACAGCAGCTGCCCCAGCAGCTATGGCCTTACCTATATATTCATGGCCATCTACAGCCGTTCCAGGCACAGCAACAAACATGCAACCGGGAGTCACTTTCCGGGAATCGGCAGCAATGCCTGTGATGGATATGTCTTCTTGACCAAGAATATCCTCCACAATCACACCTTGAAGTAGTCCGGCTAATCTTTTTACCATATTGTATCTATTTTTTCCTATTCAAAACAATCAATTGTCACCCAATGTCAACATTACCGTACTGCCATATGGAGCATCCGTGCCGGGCAATGGCGACTGAGCTGCAACGTATCCCGCCCCAGAAAATTTAGGGACGAAACCTGACTCTTCCAAAAGAACCAGGGCTTCCCTTACACCCAACCCCACAACATCAGGAATACCAGAACCGTGGCGAACGGGTGTTGAGAAGTGTCCATAATCATCAAACCCAAAATCATTTTCCAGGCGCTGAACCTTAGAATTTGACGTTGTTGCATACAATTCAGGGTATTTCTGCGGTGATTCCGGTACTTCCACACGGAAATCAGAACTGTTGTCAAGCATGCCACGCGAATATAGGTTCTCCGCAATAGCAACAACCGTCGCACCACTCGTATATTGGGCACTCCGTATCCCTGGTGCAGGATCTGCAATGACTACCATACACGTGTATTTTGGCTTGTCGTAAGGAAAGAATCCAACAAAAGCCAGACGGTAGTGCCCTTCAAGATACCCCGGGACAAAAGGTTTCACCCTACCGGCAAGTGTATCGGCATGCGTATATTTAGGTCTCTCCTTAGAAATAAGGGCTGTACCGGTCTTACCTGCAATCTCGACAAGATCGCTGTTAATGCCTTTGGCAGTACCACCCTTTTCTGTCAGGACTCTCCTAAGCATATAGCGCAATTTCTTGGCATTTGCTGGCGAACATATACTTTCCCGGACGTAGCTCACTGCAATTGTTGAATCCCGGCCATCTGATGTCTTTAGGCCTTTTACCAACCTGGGACGCACAAAAGCCCCATCATTGGCAATGGCATTGTATAAGGCACATGTGTATAGGGGCGCAATCTGTGTAGTGTATCCGTATATCATACGCGACATCGCGATACGGCCACCCCTGTTGTTGGCCAATCTTGGATAGAACGCCGGTTGCTCTCCGGCAATGCCTGTACCGAAACGGTCAAAAAGGCCCAATTTTCCTACACGCAGACGGTACGAGTCTGGATTATGCTCAAAATGCGGGGCAACAAGTTTGGTCATGCCAATATTGGATGAATATTCCAATAGGCTATATACAGGAAGCGACCCCGACTGGGAAAAATGCGTATCTTTTATAGCCTTGGCATTCTGATATCTGAAACCGCCTCTTTCCGTGACAAACGTCTTATTTGTGTTTGATGCAAAACCATCCTCCATTGCGATGATCATACCCACAAGCTTCACTACAGACCCCGGCTCTACTGGTGCGATAGCATGGTTCATTGATTCGCAATAAGAGCTATCGCCTTTTTTACGCTCCAGATTAGATATAGCCTTTATATCGCCAGTCGAGACTTCCATCAATATTGCAGTCCCCCATTGGGCCTTGGTCTTTGTCAATATGGCGTTTAGTTCATCTTCAACTATATCCTGCATCTCAACGTCAATTGTAGTTACAACGGTCGCTCCATTTATGGCCGGCGTATCGGCTACAGGTACGATATTTCGCGTGAGCGGTATGCGGCGGGCCTTACCCGGAGTCCCGGACAGCAGGCTGTCTAGGGCATATTCAAGGCCGCTATACCCAATCAGACGCCCCTTGGGCTGGTTTGTACGGCCAATGCTCCTGCGTGCCATCTCTCCGTATGGGTACAGACGCTTCACATGTGTCTCTTTTGTCAGACCTGTACGATTGCAGTTTTTGATTTCAAAGAAAGGGAATCGACGTACCAATTTATATTGATCATAGCTAATCTCCTTAAGCAATGTATGGTTGCGGGTCCTGGCCGATTTTTCTGCAACCTTTAAGGGCCTCATAAGATGCTCTTTCCATCCTTTTTTATCACGTATAGGGAAATAGGCGGCAAGACTGTCGGCAAGCGAGTCTACCGACTGACGAAACCTAGCTTCCATGAAAGCGTCCGTACGGTAATCAATCCTTAATGTATAGACATTTACATTGGTGGCAAGCACACTCCCGTCACAAGCCAATATGTCACCACGGTCGGGATATACCGTCACAATCTCATTCAACAGACTATCAGCCTTATTGTTCCAGTTGCTGGCGTGAATAACAGTGTTGTCAACCAGACGGAACGAAATCCAACCGCACAGCAACAGCACCAAGGCGATTACTGCTGCATAACGTGATAATATGACTGCCAGTTTATTATTTTTCATCATAGCAAAGCTGATAAGGAGGTTGTGTCTGCCGTACAAGATTAATCCCTATAGAGTCCAGCCGATGGCGCATTGCACTTTCACGTATTTCGCTCATATACATGCTGCGCTCATGTATGAATTCGGTCTTTACCACTTCGAGCTGTGCATTCAACGAGTTGACAATCTCGATACGGGTCTTACATGAATATTTATTGGTTATATATATCAGGATCAGCAACACAATGCCAAACACAGGCAGCCAATGCCGCTTGAAGAAATCAATCGACAGCAATTGACCATGCAAAGTACGGCTAAGCAGCCCCGGCTTACGGCGCTTTTTTACGGAAGCAGAGACTGTATCGCTTTCTGGTTTTCTATTAATCCTGAACTTAACCATTGCACTATAATTTTTCAGCTACACGCAATTTTGCGCTCCTGCTGCGCGGGTTATCAGCAATCTCTTTTTCGGACGGAACAATTGGCTTTGATGTCAGCAATTTCATAGGAGAGAGATTCCGGCCATAGAAATCCTGACGCACCTCCCCGGCAAGATTACCGGTCTTCATGAAATTCTTTACAAGCCGGTCCTCCAAGGAATGATATGTTATTATAGCCAGACGCCCACCAGGACGCAGTATATCCAATGCCTGTACAAGCAGGCGGTTAAGTGCATCAATCTCACCGTTAACTTCTATCCTTAATGCCTGAAAAAGCATGGCCAATTCCTTTTTCTGCTGTTTAGGGTTCATCATTGGCATCACAACTGACATCAACCCTTCAACTGTGTATATACCATCAGAGCCATTCCGTGCCTTGACTATGGCAGCAGCAAGCCGACGTGACTGCTTCAACTCACCATACAGACGGAATATCTCGGCAAGCTGCCCTTCGGTATAGTTGGCAAGTATCCACGCCGCCGTCTTGGAGGACTTCTGATTCATCCTCATATCCAATGGCCCTTCCCAACGGAATGAGAAACCCCGCCCGGGGTCATCAAAATGATGGAAAGACACCCCAAGGTCGGCCAGGACTCCGTCCACGCCATTAAATCCATAGAAGCCGGCAAAATTCTTTAAAAAGCGGAAATTCCCATATATCAACGACATGCGGTCATCTGAGAATGCGCGCTCTATGGCATCTTTATCCTGATCAAATGCATACAGATGTCCACAAGCAGATGCATCAATACGTTCCACTATAGCACGTGAATGCCCCCCTCCTCCAAATGTGACATCCACATATGTACCGCCAGGTTTGATGTCCAATGACGCCAACACCTCCGGCAGCAGTGCAGGAATATGATAAACTTGCTGATCCATAAATACTTATCTGTATGATTAAATACATGCCTTTTTAAGCATGTAAAGTTACTTATTTTAAGCGAAATTTACATAATCAAATTCTCAAAAATCCTGTTTATAAAAAAAAAGTTATCAACACCATAATCCAACCCGCTGCATAAAAGTTATATATCAACGCTTTATACCTGATATAAATCCATTAAAAGCATTTGTTTACAAATGTAAATAAAACGCTCCTGCCACAATATCGATTACCCATATAAGTATCACATATCCACAACTTTAAAATAGTCGCCACGTAAAATATCATTACTGACATCCCACGCTTCAATCTGACGTGCAACCCATAGGCAATCTTCCCCAAATACCCTTGACGGATACATGACTGACGAACCGAGCCTTTCATCCAACATGCTGCACCCCAACCCCCTCCAACGGCAGGATTGACTTATACCCATTATATCCAATATGGTAGGATATACGTCAACCTGTCCGACTGGCTTTGTAATCCCTTTTGTCAAACCTGTATTAACAGCAATAAATGTCACCGGAGTGACTCCGTATGGAAGCATGTCGTCTGATACTTTCATTGAATGGTCGGACGCCAAAACTATGACTGATTTATCATATATATCATTGTCTCTAAGCCATATGATAAAATCGCCCAATTCCCTGTCAAATGCATTGCATGCTTGCAGGTAATTTTTATGGACATCATTAATTTCCGGCAAAGAATCTATCCATCCCTGCCGATCCACTCCTTCGCAATTGAACGGGGCGTGCATGGTCAATGTTGTCAATTCTGCAAAAAAAGGTTTGCGGCAACTTTCAATAAGGATTTCAGCCTCTAGAAAAAGCATCCTATCATAGGGTATATCGACATCAGCATATTTATCAATAAGATTTTCATATAATGAATCATATCCATAACTATGAGTTGTGACCCGATGATTCCAATATTTACCGCTTTCTACAATCACCTCAAACGAATGATAGTCCGGCAATACGTCTGCAATACCGATAAAGCGGTTGTCGCCATACCGTACTGCCGTTGCACAGTTCGCTGCCGGCAAAAGGCCCGTATTGTATATCAGCTGCCCGTCGCTTGAATATCCTTCCCTGACCTGGCTTGTCATATCAAGGCAATAGACCGTACCGTCTTCTTTAAGAAGCCTGTTAAGCACAGGAGTGATTTCCCTTGATGCATACTCATTATTCACCACCCAGGAATTCAGTGACTCTACTATAATAAGAATCAAGTTCTTGCCCACGTTTACCGAATCAACAGGAAGAGGGGGTTGATTCTCATGCTTCCACTGCATGAATTTTTCTATCCTATGGATTTCATCCTGTGTCAGCGTCCTGTCGTCCATCATCCCCTGCATCTCATATAAAGCATATTTACAAACGTATGCAGGCCAGCCCAATATAAACAAGTCCGTCTTAAGCTCGCCTACAGGTATTATGAACTTGGATTTGGCAAAATTCCCAACCGTCACGCCTTCATCGATAATACAATCATCAGCCTCAAGCTTGCTCCTGTCAAAGAGGAAATCAAACTGGCTAACTGCAAAAAACAGACACGAACCAATAACAGCAACAACCCTGACAGACATTGCTGTACCGACAAAACCAGGAGCATTGAATTGTTTGCTGAACATATATTTGTACAGTACAGATATAGAAATGGCGGGAACGAACAAGAATAAATCAGAAGCCTTAAAAACTGATGGGACATTATCCAGGACCAGACTGTCGACATTCTGCCAAAGGAAAAATGAAGACATTGGCATCATTTCATCAAAAAAACGGTAATATAGAATATTTACTTCTGCATATACCGAAAACGCCCATATCGGAATAAGTATGCTCCACTTCCATTTTGATGAAATAAACCAATACGGAATCAAGACAAAGAGTACATCGGGGACAGTTCGGTTAATTCTGAATAAGTCTCCAAGCCCCCAATAGAAAAGCAATGATGTAACATACAATGCCAACACCGATAAAATGAAAAATGAAATTTCCTTGTTTTTAATTATATTGTTTACAATCCAAAGTTTCATATTGGGAAGATGCAAATTTTAACCAGAAGCAAATTTACGACTAAAATCCCGCAATAAAAAACAGGACCGATTGCAGCATGCCCTAAAATCCACATTTGGCAATATCAACTTTTATAATTAACTTTACCTCGTATATAAATCTATTAATTCATGAGACGATTTCTACTATCATTTGTTGCCGCCATCCTATTCATGCCATCGGTCACCTCGGCCCAAAGTACAAAAAAGCAAGGAATGGTGATGGGTATAGCTTTTTATAACCTGGAAAACCTCTTTGACACAATCAACAACAACGGTAAATATGACCTTGAATTCTCCCCACAGGGCTCCCGCCAATGGGACGGGCGGAAATACTGGTCAAAAATAAATAAACTGGCTTATGCCATATCCCGACTTAACACCAAAACAACACCTCTCGGACCAGCCATCATTGGTATTTCAGAAATAGAAAACGAATCTGTAGTCAAAGACCTCGTAGATGCCGAACCGCTAAAGAAATATGGCCTAAAATATGTACACCATGATTCTCCAGACCGCCGAGGTGTGGATGTGGGCCTTCTATACAACCCCAAATTCTATAAGGTTGACAATGTGACCAACCATACATTATCAATTCCGGATAAACCATATTTCCGTACACGAGACCAGATGTGTGTGGTGGGTCGTCTTATGGGACAACCTGTCGCCATAATCGTCAACCACTGGCCTTCGCGTATAGGAGGAGAGCAACAGTCGTCCCCTCTGCGTGAAGCGGCTGCGGCATTGAGCAAACATATCGCCGACTCGTTATGGAAAGTGAACCCCGATATGGGTGTAATAATAATGGGCGACCTGAATGACGATCCTCAAAACAAGTCATGTGCAAAAGTACTTGGAGCCTCAAAAAAACGCGAAGGCATAGGCGACCACGAATTCTTCAATCCTTTCTGGAAGGTGCTTGACGATGGCATAGGCACACTGGCATATAAAAGCCAATGGAATCTTTTTGACCAGATAATAATATCCGGCAACCTTGCAAACGGCCCATCTGATAAGTTCCACTACCTGCGGCCTATCGTCCACAATCATGAATTCCTGCGCGATACCGAGGGCAACCGACAAGGATATCCCAGACGTACATTTTCTGCAGGAATGTGGCTTGACGGATATTCAGACCACTTCCCTACACAGGTGTTGTTTGTAAAGGAATTTGATATACAGAATTAAATCTTAAAAAGCTTTTATATTATAGTATTATTCCGTGCGGCTTCAACTGCCGCACGGATTTGTTTTATATCAAGGTTTGATTCGTCTGTTTCAAAGTAAAGCCGGCCGGCCGGTATAACCTTAGCTGTATCTCGATTGAAATATTCTCCTAAAGATATATCCATGCCAGAATCCAACAACTGTCCAGCAAGTACAGGATTACCTCTAAAGCCATGTATTATCCACACTTGGGATGGATTAAGCTTTTTACGTAAATGCAGTATACGGTCAAATGCACGGACCACATGCAGCACCATAGGCTTCCGGAGATTTTCACTTATATCTACCTGACGCCTAAACACAATTTCCTGATCGCTTATTAGACCGCCCCTGACTCTATCGAGACCAGCTTCCCCTATTGCCACAGCTCGTACATCTGATGCCATCTCTTCCAGTATTAAGAAGGTCTCTTCATCTGTCACACTGGCATTCCATGGATGAATGCCCACACTAGCCCATCTGATCACATCGGGAAACACTCCGGAAGGTGAAATGTTTACGACCGCTGATTCTGAGCGGGAAACATCATGTGTATGAATATCTTCTATCCCTTTAGGAAACAATGACATATTATTGTTATTATGGTACTGGATCATATCCTGAACCACCCCAAGGATGACACCTTAAAATACGTCTTACTGTCAGCCATAATCCTTTTAAAGGTCCATATTTGCACAATGCCTCAATGGCATATTGACTGCATGTCGGCGTAAACCTGCATGTCGGCGGCTTCATCGGAGATATGCAATATCGATAAAAATATATAGGCAACCGCAACAACCATGCGATAAAACTACTTAACGTATACAGAATTTTCATTTTGACCTGATACATCACCTAGGGATGACGACCATTTTGAAATCTTGGAAAGGATACGGTTCATTGCAGCTTCTACCGTTGTATATGGCATAAGTTCATTTGCCACGTATATAAACGCCACATCAACCTTTATTCCGCATAAGCCTACATATGCGCCCTTATTCAAACGGAAGGCCTCACGGATACGGCGACGCATAACGACCCTCCCGACAGCACCACGTATACGCTTTTTGGGCACACTTATCAAAAATTGGACAGGCGCATCACTACTACGCCTGGGATTACTCCGCCAAACAGCCCTCAAAGGATACACAATGGCAGATTCATTAGACGGATTTGCCCCACTGGAATCGAACAGCTGTCCAATAGCCACAGTGGAGCAAAGTTTTTCTTTTTTATATAATTTAAGGCGTGATTTAGACATGCCTGAATTCATTCTGCCGATCCTGCCACCGACACATGCTTTTTCAAATAAAGTTCCAGGGCAGTGGTCATCGACGGGGCTTCCGACGATGGGGCAGCGATGTCAAGGCGTAAGTTTGCATCACGCACACTCTGGGCTGTTGTTGCCCCAAAAGTACCTATGGCAATATCTCCCTGAGTAAAATCTGGGAAGTTCTTCATAAGCGATTCAATCCCTTGTGGGCTGAAGAACAGTAACATGTCATAATCAAAGGCTTCATCCGGACCAAAATCATTGCTCACCGTACGGTACATGACTGCCTTCGTATAATTTATGCCATGCTTATCCAGGATTGTCGCGTCACCATTATGAACATCAGATATTGCATAAAGGAATTTTTCCTGTTTATGTTTTATCAGGGATGGCAATAGATCCTCTAATTTTCCTGTCTTGCCATGGAATATCTTACGCTTACGGTATATAATGTATTTCTGTAGGTACAATGCAATAGATTCTGTAGTACAGAAATACTTCATTGTGTCTGGTATGCTGACCCTCATTTCTTCACAAATCCGGAAAAAATGGTCAATGGCCGTCCTGGCAGTAAATATTATTGCTGTATATTCAGGAATATAAACTTTTTGTTGACGGAATTCCTTGGCAGTCAAACCCTCTACCTTGATAAATGGGCGGAATACAATATCCACTCCATATTTCTGGGCAATCTCATAGTACGGGGATTTATCTGATGCCGGTTTCGGTTGAGATACTAATATTTTTTTTATTTTCACTCTGCGTCTTTTTTAGTTTTGTTTGCTACCTATCCCATCTTGCCTGTCACCAACATTCCGGCTATCCGGTAGACTAAAAATACAGGGATAATTTCCAGAGCGCAAAGGTACAAAATAAAGTAAAGCAATGACCAAAAATTGTGGTAAAAAAATCTAAAACCCTTATAGATAAATACTATTTTTGATATTATGAACAAACCTAATGAAACAATAGCCATTATTTTGACTCCTTCAAAATAGAAAATC
>VSPW01000089.1 GCA_009775535.1 Muribaculaceae bacterium | reverse complement strand
AATGACCCTACAATCAACCCAAAGTCATGAATTTCCCGGGTAAAATAGCCGTCATGGGCGGAGGAAGCTGGGCTACAGCCCTGGCAAAACTGCTGCTGCGCAACTGCGAAAGCATCACATGGTACATGCGCCGGCCGGACCGCATCGAAGACTTCATAAGGCTCGGACACAACCCGGCCTACCTCACAGATGTCGAATTTGACACAAACCGCATATTCTTCTCCTCCGACATCAACGAAGCCTGCGCCAGTTGCGACACATTGCTGCTGGTGATGCCGTCGCCATACTTCAAGTCACACCTCGACAAGCTCACGGTCGACATATCGTCAAAAGCCATTGTCTCGGCAGTAAAAGGCATAGTCCCCGACGACAACGAACTTGTCACAGACTACATGGCCAGCCACTATGGGGTCGACCCGGCAAACATGCTCGTCATCGGAGGCCCGTGCCATGCCGAGGAAGTGGCACTCGACCGCCCGTCATACCTCACAATCGGATGCGAGGACAAGCAGCGGGCCGAAGCATTCGCAAAATGCCTGGCAAGCCAGAACGCCCACACCATAACATCTGCCGATGTCACCGGAATAGAATATGCGGCCGTACTCAAGAACGTATACGGGATCGCAGCCGGAATCGTACATGGGATGAAACGGGGCGACAACTTTCTGGCAATGCTCGCAAGCAACTGCATACGCGAGATGCGCGACTTCCTCGATGTCGCAGCCCCGGCCGAACGCCGCATATGTGAAAGCGTATACCTTGGCGACCTGCTCGTCACCGCATACTCCCGCTTCAGCCGCAACCACAACTTCGGGTCGATGATAGGCAACGGATATTCCGTAAAGGCCGCACGCATGGAAATGGAACAGACCGCCGAAGGCTACTACGGCACAAAATGCATGCACGACATCAACATGCGCTACAAGGTGGAGATGCCCATACTGGACGGAGTATACGATATACTATACCGCGGGACATCCCCGGCAAAGGCAATATCGCGTATGTCCAAGAACTTTTTATAGCCCGCAGGCATTTGTCTGGATATATACAAAACAACCCCAGCAACATGAAACATCCGGAAAACGACTCACAATACACCGGACTTACCGTCAACTCGGGAGTGGCACAGCCCCCGGTGGTAAACCCGTACCTGAACCGGCGGCCCAAGCGCAAACAGCTCCCGTCGACGCCAGAACTGGTAGAAGGCATACTGCGCGGTGACGTCACCATGCTTTCCCGCGCAGTGACCCTGGTGGAGAGCCTCTCCGACTCCCATCAGGCCATAGCCCAGGAAGTCATCGAAAAGTGCCTTCCACATTCCGGCAACTCACGGCGCATAGGCATAACCGGAGTTCCCGGAGCTGGCAAGAGCACATCCATCGACGTGTTCGGTCTGCACGTACTGCGTCAAGGGGGCAAACTGGCCGTACTTGCCATCGACCCCTCCAGCGAGCGCACAAAAGGCAGCATCCTGGGCGACAAGACACGTATGGAAAAACTGGCGGTACATCCCGATGCTTTCATACGCCCCAGCCCGTCGGCAGGCTCACTTGGAGGCGTGGCCCGTAAAACGCGCGAGACCATCGTGCTTTGCGAAGCCGCCGGATACAACAACATCTTTGTCGAGACTGTTGGCGTAGGGCAGAGCGAGACAGCCGTACACTCAATGGTCGACTTCTTCCTCCTTATTCAGCTGGCCGGCACAGGCGACGAACTGCAGGGCATAAAACGCGGGATCATGGAAATGGCCGACGGGATAGTCATAAACAAGGCCGACGGCGACAACATCGACCGCGCACGCCTGGCACAGGCACAATTCCGCAGCGCCCTCCACCTGTTCCCGCCTACAACATCAGGCTGGAAGCCCGAAGTCCTCACCTACTCCGGATACTACGAACTCGGCATACCGGAAATATGGGAAATGATAGACCGCTATTTTGAATACGTGAAATCAAACGGCTACTTCGAGCAGAAACGCCAACAGCAGGCAAGATACTGGATGTACGAGACCATTGACAGCCGCCTGCGCTCACACTTTTACCGCAACCCGAAGATAGAAGGCATGCTCGCCGAGGCCGAACAGAAAGTGCTTGCCAACCAACTCAGCTCCTTCATCGCGGCACGCAACGTACTCGACTCCTATTTCAATGACATAAACCCGGAAAAAAGATGAAACGCATACTCTCCTTACTTATGGTAGCCATATGGCTCACCGCCGCCTGCGGGCTGCATGCCGCCAAGCCCGGAACAGGGGCATCGGTGGAATTTGAAGAAAAAGCCCACGACTTCGGCACTATACGCGAAGCCGACGGCACTGTGACCCACGTATTCGGGTTCACAAATACCGGCAGCAGTCCGCTTGTTATAATAACTGCCACTGCGTCATGCGGGTGCACACACCCCAAATACTCACCCGAACCGGTGAAACCTGGGGAAAAAGGCTCCATATCCGTCAGCTATAATCCTGCACACCGCCCAGGCGAATTCGACAAGACCATCAAGGTCCGCACAAACGACCCCAAGCACAAACGTGTGAACCTCAGGATCACAGGCATAGTAATCCCAGCCAAATAACACCCCAAACAGATGAGCGGAGAGCCTATAAACAACAACAAAATAAAACCGTCGGTACTCGACTTCAACGACATCGCTGCGATGTCGCCGAAACTTGCCGCACACCCCAGACTTGTCAAATGGCTGCTGCACGCCCTTTCGGTAGACAAGGTAAACGACATACACTCACGCAACTGCTCCCACCTCGGCGCTGACTTCACCACTGCCATGCTCAAAGACTTGGATGTACGGCTGAGGGTAGACAACAGCAAGGTCCTGGACAACCTCCCGGACGGCCCGTTCATAACAGTCAGCAACCATCCGTTCGGCGCGATAGACGGAATAACGCTCATACACCTCATCGGCACAAGGCGGCCAAAATATAAAGTTATGGTGAACATGGTGCTTAACCACATTTCAGCCATGCGCCCGAGCTTCATAGCCGTAGACGCCATGCAGTCCGACGACCCAAAAAAGAAGGCTGTCTCGATGCAAGGAATCCGTGAAGTGATAAAAAACATACGCGATGGCCAGCCTGTAGGGTTCTTCCCGGCAGGCGCGATGTCAAAGATCAACTGGAAACTGCGGCTGCAGGACCGCCAATGGCAGCCCACAGTTATGCGACTTATCCAGCAGCTCAAAGTCCCTGTGATACCTATATTCTTCAACGGCACGAACTCATGGTGGTTCAACATCCTTGGAGTAGTGTGCTGGCAGGCGCGTACACTCCGTCTTCCCGCCGAGATATTCCGCAAGGCCCACAAGGAGGTGCATATATCCATAGGCGACCCGATATCTGTCGAAGAACAGATGGCGCACAACGGATCACTGGAAGAGCTTACCGCATTCCTCAGGGAAAAGACCTATTCATTACGATGCAAGTGACAGCAAACAACGAGATAACAGAATCAGTGATGCGCGCCAAGCAGCGGCTCGGTATCGTAGGCAATGCCCCGGCACTGCTTGAGGCGGTGTCGCGTGCAATCCGTGTCGCGCCCATTGACCTCTCCGTGCTCATTAACGGCGAAAGCGGGACAGGCAAGGAGTTCTTCCCTCAGATAATCCACCAATGGAGCGCACGCAAGCACAACAAATATATAGCCGTCAACTGCGGGGCAATCCCTGAAGGCACTATAGACTCCGAACTTTTCGGACATGAAAAAGGGGCTTTCACCGGGGCTATCGCCTCCCGTAAAGGCTACTTTGAAGAGGCCGACGGCGGTACAATCTTCCTTGACGAAGTGGCGGAACTTCCGCTTACCACACAGGCACGCCTACTGAGGGTACTTGAAAGCGGTGAATTCATAAAAGTCGGCTCATCCGCCGTACAAAAGACGAACATACGCATAGTGGCCGCAACGAATGTCGACCTGGTGAAGGCAGTAGAGGCCGGACGTTTCCGCGAGGACCTATATTACCGCCTGTCCACGGTGCAGATTACAGTACCCCCGCTTCGCTCGCGGGGCAATGACATAATGCTTCTCGCCCGCAAGTTCATGTCGGACTTCGCGGAACGCTACAAGATGCCCCCCGTAGAGTTTGACCCCTCTGCCGTAAGGGCGCTGTCACTGTTCATGTGGCCCGGCAACGTCCGCCAACTGAAAAACGTCACAGAACAGATATCGCTTTTCGAGGCCGGCAATACCGTAGACGAGGCATGCATAGCCTCCTATCTCCCGGCCGTATCGGCAATATACACACCGGTCAAGGCCTCCGAGCCGTCAGGGGCATACAGCCGCGAACGCGAGATGCTGTTCAATATGATATTCCGCCTCCAGCGTGAAATAGATGAGCTGAAATCTGAAATAGACTCCATCGGGCATAGTGTCGACAATGTAGGGGCAGAGGCCGTCACCGGCAGCGACACCACCGGTGTAATATCCAATAAACTTGCACGGATACAGCCAATTCCGCCGGCGCTGCTTATAAACGCCCCCGACGCCAAAACCCTCTCCGATACCGAACGTGAGACCATACGGCAATCCCTGGAGCGCAATGGCGGACGCCGCAAAGCCACGGCCAGCGAGCTGAACATATCAGAACGAACATTATACCGAAAAATAAAAGAATATGGCCTTGAATAACATACACTGCATACGCATGCTGAAATCGGTGTTGCTGGCCACCGCCCTGCTGCTGCCTGCAGGGGGATGTTCCATCAGCTACAAGCTCAACGGGGCTTCACTTGACTATTCCGTCTACAAGAC
This sequence comes from Muribaculaceae bacterium, assembly GCA_009775535.1. Taxonomy (GTDB): domain Bacteria; phylum Bacteroidota; class Bacteroidia; order Bacteroidales; family Muribaculaceae; genus CAG-873. Next base: position 3,192 of record VSPW01000089.1, on the reverse strand, counting down.
CATACATGTGTCCGAATTCCCCATACGCGCCGCACTCGTCTACCCGCCACTGCAGCAGATGTTTGAGAACGAGCTCCTCGACTATATCACACGCAACACGCGCCTGCGCACTGTCGACGGGGCGAGCGACCTTCAGATCGAAGGCGAGATAACAGGCTACAGCCTGTCGCCACAGGCTGTCACCGAGGACGCATACGCATCCAAGACGAGGCTCACTATCACGGTACGCCTGAAATACATCGACACCAAACAGGAAGGCAAGGACATCGACCAAAGTTTCAGCGCATACCGCGACTTTGACAGTTCGCAGATGCTCAACGATGTACAGGACGAATTGTGCCAGCAGATATGCAAGGAACTGGTAGACCTAATATTCAATGCGACACTAGGCAACTGGTAAATACAAGGAATGGAAGCAGAACCGATATGCAGACATATATCCGACCTCATGTCCGACCCGGACATGGCTGTAGGATATGACTGGGTGATGGATATGCGGGAAAAATACCCGTCATTCACCCTGCCGGCAGCATTGTTGCTCAAACGGTCGCCTGACACGATTACCGCGCAGCAACGTAAGGAACTTGTCTCATGGCTGGCACTCGCAGCCACCGACCGCGAAGCCATACTGGCAATGTTTGATCCGACCGAACAGGAACGCGCCATGTTCTATCCGGCCGAGGAACCGGCAGCACCCGTAACCACCGACAAAGCGATAGATACGTTCCTCAATACATACGGCTCATCTTCACCCGAAGAGGATGCATTGCTTGAACGGCTCATCTTCAACCCTGTCCCGGACTACGCCGGGGTGCTGGAGGCACAGGCAAAAGCGCTTGACGAGCCAGACATGCCCATGTCGGGGCAGGACGCTCTGGTAACCGCCGTTGTAAAGCAAGAATCGGAAACGGCGACTGCCGGAAACTCCGCTGAAGAGGAACAAGTGATCCCCGCACCGGCTGAAAGCCCTGAGACAAAGGAAACAGAAGTGCAAGACCCACCTCTTCTGTCGCAGTCACTTGCAAAATTTTTCATAAAACAGCGCCGATATGACAAGGCATATGAAATTATATCCAATTTAAGTTTGAATTATCCGGAAAAAAGTATTTACTTTGCAGACCAATTGCGTTTTTTGCAGAAACTTATCATAAACCAAAGATATTCCAATAAGGAAAACCAATAATCATGCACACTTTAATCATCGTACTGACAGTTTTAGTCGCAATTCTCCTTATCGCAGTGGTCCTCATCCAGAAATCAAAGGGTGGCGGCCTGTCATCAAGCTTCGCCGGCGGCAACCAAGTGCTCGGCGTACGCCACACCAACGACTTTATTGAGAAAGCCACATGGACTCTTGCCGGTATCATCTGCGTTCTGTCAATCATCTCCACCCGCATTTCACCTTCTTCAGTTGAGCAGACAGAGCTCCGCACAAAAAGCGTGACAGCGCCCGTCAATGCAGCACCAGCAACACCTGTACAGGCTGCGCCCGTACAAGTGCCTGCAGCTGAGACCCCAGCAGCGCCCGCACAGGAAACAGCAGAATAGCAACGGCCACGCGCCGCTGAAACCCATAAGCATACAGCCCTAAATGCCTAAAGCCTTTAGGGCATTTGCTGTATATGTCGACAAACGAACATGGATAAGACAATGACACGCAACCAATTTGAGATAATGGCCCCGGTGGGGTCATATGAGTCACTGGCGGCAGCAATAGACGCCGGGGCCGATGCCGTATATTTCGGCGTAGCCGGCCTGAACATGCGCTCTCGCTCCAGCGTAAACTTCACGCTCGATGACCTTCGCCAGATAGCCGCCACCTGCTCTGCCGCAGGCGTTAAGACATACCTTACGGTCAACACCGTAATCTATGACAACGACATCGAATACCTCCACAAGATAATAGATGCCGTAAAGCAAAGCGGCATCACCGCTATAATAGCCAGTGACATAGCCGCCATATCCTATGCACGCTCAATAGATGTGGAAGTACACATATCCACACAGGTCAACATTACCAACATAGAGGCAGTACGCTTCTATGCCGCATATGCCGATGTGGTGGTGCTTGCCCGTGAGCTCAACCTTGAACAGGTGGCAGCCATACACCGGGCCATCATCGATGAGGATATCCGCGGACCTCACGGGGAACTGATACGCATAGAAATGTTCTGCCACGGCGCACTCTGCATGGCAGTATCCGGAAAATGCTACCTTTCGCTACATGAAATGAACTCCAGCGCAAACCGCGGGGCATGCACACAGATATGCCGGCGCGCATACACCGTCACCGACAAGGAGACCGGAGAACAGCTCGACATAGAGAACCAGTATGTCATGTCTCCGAAGGACCTGAAAACCATACATTTCCTAAACAAGATGGCCGATGCAGGTGTAAGCGTATTCAAAATTGAAGGGCGCGCAAGAGGGCCTGAGTACGTAAGCATCGCCGTGAGATGCTACGATGAGGCACTCCGGGCCATATGCGAAGGCACATACTCAGATCCAGGCCGCATTGAAAATTGGGACGAACGCCTGGGGATGATCTTCAACCGCGGATTCTGGAACGGCTATTACCTTGGCCAGCGGCTTGGGGAATGGTCGGGGAAATACGGTTCATCCGCCACCCGCGTCAAACGGTATGCGGCAAAAGGCATACGTTATTTCTCAAAACTCGGTGTCGGCGAATTCCTTATGGAAGCCGGGGAACTCAATGTAGGCGATGAGGTAGTCATCACAGGCCCTACGACAGGTGCTGTCATAATAACGGTTGAAGACATACGCGTTGACCTCAAATCAGTACCGCGCGCCGTCAAGGGCGACAGCTTTTCCATGCCAGTGCCATCAAAGATACGCCCCAGCGACAGGCTATACATATGGGAAAAGAAATGAATTCCCATCCCCGCGACACCGGGCTGCACTTCGATGCTGCCACGCACACATATACCCATCTTACTACAGGCCGTAACCTGCTTTCTGTCACAACGCTGGTAGAACGTTGCTTCGAGCAGTTCGATGCCATATACTGGTCAGAACGCAAAGCCCCTTCCATGGGCATATCACCTGAAGAACTGCGCAGACAATGGGACGAAAAACGGCTACAGGCTGCCGCCCTCGGCACAGAACTGCACGGACGAATAGAGAAATACTATAACGGATGTGAGGACGCATCGGCAATGTGCGACACCGCAT
>VSPW01000088.1 GCA_009775535.1 Muribaculaceae bacterium | reverse complement strand
GCATATACTTCGGGAATGAATCTTTTACAGTAAATTATTTTAGCTATGACATGGACTGCGATTCCGAGCCATCCCCCGACCCGGATCATTCAGAAACATCCACTTACAGCAATATCAAAAGTATCGCAGACACTGGAAATGATATTGAGATAACACTACATGCAAATCCATACCTGCCTTTATATGTGCCTATATCGGCATTCAAAAGCCCAGAAGAGGCCTCTTATATAAATTCATATATAAAGGAACATATTTTACGACAGCGCGTTTTAACATAGTTTCACACTCAAGCGGCGTAATCTTTTCATGGTTGGTGCGTCAAATTAGATAAACATCCCTAAATTTGCACATTCACATTTGCTTATAACTAAAATTGTTTCAATTATAAACACTTAGACATGAGAAAACTATTCACACGTGCCGCGCTGCTTATAGCCGGCATGTTCACGCTTTCAATGTCGGTCTCTGCCCAGCAGATGCCGATTGTACCTGCCGATGATTCGGTAAGGATCGGAAAGCTTGACAATGGCCATACCTACTACATCCGTCACAACGAGACCCCTAAAGGCCAGGCCGATTTCTACATTGCACAAAAAGTGGGATCTGCCCTGGAAGAAGACAACCAGCGCGGACTTGCCCACTTCCTGGAGCACATGTGCTTCAACGGCACAGAAAATTTCCCTGGTAGCGGCCTTGTCGACTGGCTTGAGTCTATAGGCGTGAAATTCGGCCAGAACCTTAACGCATATACAGGTGTAGATGAGACCGTGTACAACATATCTAATGTACCTGTAGCCCGCAAGGGTGTACAGGACTCCTGCCTACTTATCCTGCACGACTGGGCAGACGGGCTACTGCTCGATCCAGAAGAAATCGACAAGGAACGCGGTGTTATCCACCAGGAATGGCGGCGTTCAATGGTAGGACAAATGAGGATTATTGAAACGCTGCTTCCAAAAATCTATGCAGGCAACCGCTACGGCGAACGTCTGCCTATCGGTACAATGGAAGTCGTTGACAATTTCCCGCCCCATGCACTCCGCGACTATTATGAAACATGGTATCGCCCGGACCAACAGGGCATAATCGTGGTCGGTGATATCGATCCGGATTATATCGAGGCTAAAATTAAGGAAATTTTCAGCCCGATAAAGATGCCGGCAGAGGTAAAGGAACGCGTATACTTCCCTGTTGATGACACCCCTGGCACAATATATGCAATCGGCAAAGATAAGGAACAGCCTCTCGGCATTGTACAGATGATGTTCAAGTCAGATGTGGCCCTATCTCCTGAAATGACCCCGACTGTGGCCTACTACCCTGTCAAATTCATGACAGATATGGTATCACACATGTTTGACGCCCGTCTTGACGAAATTACAGCAAAGCCCGATGCACCTTTCGCATCAGCCGGAGGATATTATGACGACTTCTTCCTTGCAAAGACAAAGGATGCATTCAATGTGAGCGCTGTAGCCAAAGGCAACGATATCCTTCCCGCTCTTGAGGCCGCATACCGCGAGCTGCGCCGTGCCACAGAAGGAGGATTCACCGTAGGCGAATATGAACGCGCAAAGAGCGAATACCTCTCACGCGCAGAAGCACGCTACAATAACCGCAATACCCGCCAGAACGAGGAATTCGTCAAGAAATATGTACGCAACTTCATTGACGGTGATCCCATACCATCTGCCGAAAACGAATATGAGATAATCAAATCGTTCGTCAACCAGATACCTCTGGAAGCCATCAATTCATTCCTTCCTGAGATAATCAAAAAGGACAACCGTGTTGTCATGGCCCTCATCCCTGACAAAGGTGAATTTGTATACCCCACCGAGGAACAGCTCGCCGAGGTAATCGCCAAGGTTGATGCCGAGACAATTGAACCTTACCGCGATGAAATGAAAACAGAGCCGCTAATCCCGAACCTACCGAAACCCGGGAAGATCGTATCTGAGACACACAACGCCCAGTGGGACGCTACTGAGCTCCATCTTTCAAACGGTGTTACCGTGATTGTGAAACCTACAAAGTTCAAGGACAATGAGGTGCTGTTCTCTGCAATAGCCGTTGGCGGCCTTTCCGAGCTCCCTGATGAATATGCTACAGACATCATCTATCTGCCTTATGCAATGACTAAGCACGGATACGGCACATATACCGCAACCGACATGCAGAAGTACCTACAGGGCACACAGGTGGCCTTAAATGCTGGCATGGATACATATTCACGTGAAGTAGAAGGTATGTCGACTGTAAAAGACCTGCCCAAGCTAATGGAACTCATCTATGCCCAGTTCACAGAATTCTCAATCACCCCTGATGATTTCACAGCAGGTACAAACTCATTCAAGGGTATCCTGAAGAACCAGGAATCAACACCCCAGTTCACTTTCCAGAACAAACTTTACAGCACAATCTACCAGTCTCCGAAACGCCAGATGATAACAACTGATGTCATCGACAAGGCCAACCGTGAGAATATCGTGAACATTGTAAAGGGTGCTACCGCCAATGCTGCCGACTTTACGTTCGTATTTGTGGGCAACATCGATATGGACACATTCCGTCCGCTGGTAGAACAGTATATAGCCACACTTCCAGCAAATGCCGCCACCGCCAAAAAGGCGACAACCACTGACGCTACCATGGAAGTGGCTGCCGGCAATAAAGTGGACTCATTCACCACCCCGATGGAAACTCCCCAGACATGGGTGTTCATCGCTGCGTCCGGAACAGAGCCCTACACTGCAAAGGACCGCTATGCATCTTCCATCGCCGGACAAATATTGACAAAACGTCTCATAAAGACTGTCCGTGAAGACATGGGCGCCGTATATTCAATCAGCGCCCAGGGAGGACTTGACCGCCAGGACAAGACCAATGCCATCATACAGAGCGCATTCCCCATGAAGCCTGAAATGAAGCAGGAAGTGCTTGACTTCATCAAAAATGAGATGACCGCTCTTTCTTCAAACATAACTGAAGAAGAACTGTCAGCTGTCAAAGAGTTCATGGTAAAGGATGCCGTTGAAAAAACAGAGCTCAACCACCCATGGCTCAGCGCAATGACGGCAACCACCCTTAACGGTGTTGACACCTTCAACGGCGCACCTGAAATCATCAATTCCATAACAGTGGCAGATGTCCAGAACTTCGTAAAGGGGCTGCTTGACCAGAACAATTACCGCGTAATCGTTGTAGACCCAGCACCTGCTGAATAAACACACGATAGCAAATAGCAATCAAAAGCCCACTGCCGCATGCGGCAGTGGGCTTTTATTACAAATAGACGATAACGTAATCACTTATACAAAGTGAACACTTGATTTGATGACACCGTTAATCCATTTGAAAAAATATTGCTAACTTTGTAGCCTTGACAAACCATTGTAGATGAAGATATATACCAATGATCAGATACGTGCCATAGACGCGGGTACTATCAGGCGCGAAGGCATTGCCGGCATCGAGCTGGTGGAACGTGCCGCCGAAGGTATAGCCCGGGAAATTATGGCCCGTTGGCGTCCCAACAAAAGAATTGTGGTATTTGCAGGCCCTGGAAACAACGGTGCAGATGCCTTGGCTACCGCCCGTCTCCTTATGGAGCAGGCCTACATGCCTGAAGTATACCTGTTCAACATCGGCGGCAACAGACTGCATCCCGATTGCCGCGAAAGCAGAGACCGTTTCCTGGCTGCCGGAGGATCCAAGTTTACAGAAGTCATAAAAAACTTCGAGCGTCCGATGCTAGGTCCTGACGATTTGGTTATAGACGGCCTTTTCGGGACCGGGCTGAAATCGCCACTTCCATCCAGCGGATACGTGTCTGTAATCCAAATGATAAATGAATCGGGTGCAACCATAGTGTCAATCGACATACCGTCTGGAATGTTCGGCGACTGGAATACGGAGGCCATCAACAGGAATATAATAAACGCATCATTAACCCTGACATTACAGTTTCCCAGGCTTGCATTTTTCCTTTCCGACAATGACCAGCTCGTAGGAAATTGGAAGGTAATCGACATCAACCTTAGCCGGGAAGAGATGCGTGCACAAAAAGCACAATTCTACCTGGTTCAACAGCAGGACATCAAGTCACTGCTACATCCCAGAAAAAAATTCGTGTCAAAGGCAGATTTCGGCAGCGCGATAATATATGCCGGATCATATGGCATGACAGGAGCAGCCGTACTTGCCGCCAAAGGCGCATCGCGCTCAGGGGCAGGCAAAGTAACCGTACATTCACCCCGTTGTGCGTTTTATGTACTGCAGTCTACCGTCCCTTCCGCAATGTATGAGGCTGATCCTGATAACAGCACCATATCTGACTTCACCTTACGTAAAGACTATAAAGGTATTGCAATAGGGCCAGGAATAGGGACATCGGACAACACTGTTAACGCTCTGGAAAGCTTCCTGAAAGTTGCCAATGCCAACAGCCGTCCACTGATATTGGATGCCGATGCGCTCAATTGCATAGCAATGCGTCCTTCAATGCTGAACTATATACCGGTGCTCTCTATCATCACTCCCCATGCAGGAGAATTCGACAGGCTTTTCGGCGAGCATGCATCAGCGGAATCACGTCTGAGAAAAGCCATAGAAGTAGCTGCATACCACCGCATACTCATTATTCTCAAGGGACGATACACTGCTATCGTACGGCCTGACGGCAAAGTGTATTTCAATTCATCAGGCACACCTGCCATGGCGACAGCAGGTAGCGGGGATGTGCTCACCGGATTGCTGGCAGGGCTGCTGGCACAGGGATACAATCCGGAAATAGCCGCCTTGCTGGGATGTTTCATCCATGGACTCGCCGGAGAAATGGCTGAGTCGGCGGAAGGTGAATACGGGGTGACCGCCGATGACATCGCCGCCAACATAGGCCGGGCCATAAAAACTATAATGGAATAAAATTCATTGGAAATATGAAGAAACTAGCAATTACCATCATCGCAACAGCAGCCATATCGGCCGCCAATACGGACGCACAGACCACCCAACGACTTACCGCCGACCGTACCAACGAATATGGACTGATATATACCTTGCCATCCACGGTAATAGACATAACCATGCGCATCGAACGTACCGTGAAACGTCCGGGCGAGTTCAACAAATATGCAAAAAAATACCTCAATATAGCAAAACCTATAACAAAAACAGAGGAATATGTAACGGTGACCGATGCCGTGATTAATTACCATGGTGAGGCAGATGCCGAAAAAAAGTATATTATACAGTTCAAAAGCGGCTCATCCCCATTCATTAATATAGACGGAAACAATTCGCCACTATCAATCAATACAGACGAGACCATCGACATCTCATTTACGGAACTGCCCGAAGCGCCGGCCACGATGGTGAACCCATTGGAGACCCCTGCCGCACACCAGGCCGTAACACAGGAAATGATACAAAGCTCTTCAAGCGCCAAGCGCGCCGAACTTGCTGCAGCACGCATCTATGAATTACGTGAAGCGCGCAACGAAATAATATCAGGGCAAAGCGACCAGTCATTCCCCGATGGAGAGGCTCTTAGGCTAGCCTTGGACAACCTGTCTGCCCAGGAAGCGGCACTAGTGGCAATGTTCGCAGGGACAACCACAATAACGTATGAAGAACGTACCATAAGCTACACACCCGGCGACGAAGACGTTACCGACAAGGTGATTGCCCGGATATCGCCAACCGACGGGTTCATTCCAGTAAACAACCTTGCCGGCGAGCCTGTATACCTGTCAATGCATATCGACAGCCACGGCGAACTGCCTGTCAACGAAAAAGGGGTGGTAAAGTCTTTCCCAAAGGGTGGGCTTGCATACACCATACCAGGAAAGGCTACATTCAAGGTCAAATACGACAATAGGACTATCGCATCCGGCGCATTTGACATAGCCCAGCTCGGAGTTACATTCGGACTTGACCCTGGATTGTTCTCTTCCAAAAAGACACCAGCATTTGCCATATTCAATCCCGCTACTGGAGCTATAGTGACATTGGGCACAAACCAGTAAGTTAAAAAAACGGAATACGCATATTGCAACCGAACACACCAAAGCCCTTTTGTGTTTTATTTTTGAATGTCACTAATCAACTATTGTTTATGAAAGGGAAAGTTCGATTGTTAATGGCGATAACTGCATGTTGTCCCTTGGGCCTGACCGCTCAAGGGATTACTGCTATAACAAACCCGCTTGACAGTCTCGGGAATTTCAAGGCTTCCACTGTGTTTGAAGTATGGCTTCCTTCTGCCCATGACCCTGTGGTGTATGATGTCCGGCTGACAGAAAATGCGGCAAAGGCCGATTCATTGCTGCCTTGCGAATACCTCATTGATTGGCACATGGATACACCGTCTGGGCCGGTATCCGGATTTTCAGCCTATTATGACGGACATCATTACCGCTATCGCGGAGACCGGCTACAGGAATATCATATGGAATGGGATGCCACACCGTTTATGCCGAAGCGTTTCGGCACAAGTTCCGGAAAAGGCGTACAGCACACCGCCCAGTTTGCCGACCTGCTGCCGTCTTTGATTTCCGGAAACATAAAGGATATGGAAAATGATTCCGATTTCATATATTCCGTACATACTGATACTTTGATATCCGGCAACAGGGTGAGGTCCATTGAGGGCGTACGCAAGACAAATGGTTACGATGGCGCTGAATTCACTTATATATTCGACTACGTAACAGGACGCCCATTATCAATTGAACTAAACAATAATCCAGGGAGCATATCAGAGCAGCTTGTTACGGTAAAATATTCATATGCTGACGATGGAATCCATCCTGATACAATCAATGAAAGAACTCTAATGGCACTTTATCCTGAAATATTTGAAAAATGCCGTGAAAGCAACTTCAGGATAGGGAATCTGCCTGGACAGCAAATGCTATCATTTACCGCACCGACCGTAACAGGGGAACGGTATGCCCATCAACGAGGGGAAGGATTCCGTGTACCTACAATAATAGCCATATTGGACACCTCAACCGGCGATCCCAGGACATTGGTCTCAGAAATACGTCAAGGTATAGCTGCCCTGCCATTTGATGCGGAGATAATATGGGCCTTCACATCCAGCAATATTGACGATATAGTAGAAACAGTCGGACATGAAGGACGTCTAGGCGAATACGTGCTGATGAACGCGCACGCGCTTGCGAGGGATACAGGAGTGACCGCCTTTCCGGCATTGATATTGTCTGAAAAGGACGGGACGGTTAAAGATATAATTCTGGGATACAACAATGATATGTCTTCACTTGTTATTCAGAAAATGGCCCTTATGCGCCATTGACTACCTAGAATATATTATAACAAGTAAAAACATTTATGGAAACCGTTTATTTTAAAGGCATTGAATGCCACACATACGGCAATATCCCCCGCCTGGGTGAAAATGCGCCCTGTTTCAAACTTACCGACAAGGACCTGAAAGAAATCTGCTGCAAAGATTTTGAAGGCAAACGGATTGTATTCAACATCTTCCCAAGTATAGATACCCCTGTATGCGCTTCATCTGTAAGGCGCTTCAACGAGGAGGCAGCAAGCTTCAACGATACTGTTGTAATTTGTGTGTCCATGGATCTTCCGTTTGCGGCACAACGCTTTTGTGTGGCCAATGGAATTGAAAATGTCATTGTGGCATCTGCATTCAATTCCATTGACTTCGCCAAAAACTATGGCGTACTTATAACAGACGGGCCGCTTAAAGGCCTCCTGACCCGCGCCGTGATTGTCACTGACAAAGACCACAAGGTCGTATTCACCGACCTAGTTGAAGATATAGCAAATGAACCGGACTACCAGGCAGCAATAGGCATGCTTAAATAGAAACAAAATATCTTGAACGGATAAAAAGCATCCCGTTACATATTGTATCGGGGATGCTTTTTCCATTAGCTAAAGCTCTATTTTAAATCACATAATAAGCCACCCTAACAGCATCGGCAAACCATTGTCCATACATATTT
>VSPW01000087.1 GCA_009775535.1 Muribaculaceae bacterium | reverse complement strand
CAGATGTGTATAAGAGACTTCCTTTAGCTTATCAACCATGTCATCAAGAGATCCTTCCCCTTTTGGTATAGCTACTTGCCTGGCTTGTGCCCAAAATTTATCGTCACGCTTATAAGCCCCAGGCTCAGTCACCCGCGTCTGTGAACCTGAAAATTCATCCTTCCTCTTGGACTCACAAAATGAATGATTACTATACGCAGTATTTCGTCTGGCATAAACGCCTTGCGAATTACCGAAAAGACTTAACTCTACAACAAAATCATCTTTGGTCTTAAGCCTTGTTCCATCTGGAGCACGTTCAAATTCCTGGGAAATGTAAAGACGGTCTATAAAGTTAAGATTTATCTTTTGTGGGATACGCATTGACACTTTCTTTATAAACATAGTCGTGTCGGCCTCAGGGACATACACTTGGCCAACAAACCCGAATGTTGCAGAATTATGAGGTACAAATGTCAGCACTATACAACGCTCATCACCGACATCAACAGTATCTGTAAGATAAAATTTATAAAAATCTGGTGCAATCCTGGATAACGGACTTACAAACCTGTTATGCAATAGATTTATGTCATTTTTATACAAATCTATTTCTCTCATTAGATCGTCAAGAAATGTCTGCATCATTTCAGGGTCAACAAAATCGTCGATTCCCTCACGCTTTACACCGGTTATATATTCTAGTGGGGAAGGCCCTTTTTTGGAATAATATACCTCTGATGCCTTTTCCTTGACAGCAAGGCTCAAGACTGGAGTGCCTGATACCTCTGAGGTATCAACATGTTCCCATAAAAAAGGGTACTTTTTATATGTGTCTTCTTTCTCTTCTTTTCCTCCAAAATTATTAAGGCCTAATGTAATACGCTCGTATTTATCGTAACTGTAGTTATCATGTTTCAGCGGATCAGTTTTGTCGCGTGCATTCCGTATCTTATTTACAAAATCGACAGCTGGATTATTTTTCTTTGAATATTTTTCTTTTTTACGGGTAACCACAATCTCCTTCAACGCATAGTCACTTGGCGAAAGTGGTATAATAGTAAAATTTTCATCCCCACGCTGCAATAATGATATTTTTTTCTTGTATCCGAGACAAGACACACTCAGATATGAAGCAGATGCCGGAATTTTCAACTCAAATGTACCATCTTCACGAGACAAAGTCCCAGCCCCCCCACCTTCAGTTACAATTGATGCAGCCTCAACAGGCTGCATAGTCAACGAATCACACACAACTCCACGCAACATCCAAGTGTCCCGGTTTTTGTGTGCAGCATATGTACTGGGAAACGATAATATCAGAATTATAAGCGCAGTCAATGAACGCGCCATCATTTTACTTAAAAATTGCATTGATTTTGATTAACTTTGCAAAGTTAACCTATATTAAATGTATGGCAAAGGAAATCGAACGAAAATTTATTGTAAAGAATACCGATTATATAGATATGGCGGTATCCTGCCATAAAATCAGACAAGGCTATTTATCAACAAATCCACAATCAACAGTAAGGATAAGAGTTATCGACAATCTGGCTTTCCTGACTGTAAAAAGTAAAAATATCGGGGCAACCAGAAACGAATGGGAATATTGTATCCCAGAAAAAGACGCTGTAGAAATTTTAGAAAAATGCAGCAGTGAAGAATGCTGGCAAATAGAAAAGACCAGATATATTGTACCCTACAGAGGCCACACATGGGAAATTGATGTATTCCATGGAATCCTACAGGGTCTTACTGTAGCCGAGATTGAACTCACTGAAGAATTTGAGAGATTTGAAAAACCTGAGTTCATCGGTATAGAAGTAACCGATGACCCCAGATTTTACAACTCATCCCTGATTAAATCAAAATCCATACCGAAAATCAACGAAGAGTGAGCTTAACAACATTTTCCACATGCTGTGTATGTGGAAACATATCGACAGGTCGTATTGCATCCACCTTATATTTTATATCCAAAAGAGACAAATCCCTGGCTTGTGTCGCAGGGTTACAACTAACGTATACAATACGTTCTGGCGCAGCATTCAAAATGACATCCACTACATCTTGATGCATACCTGCACGTGGAGGATCAACAATAACAACATCGGGACGTCCATGACGAGCGATAAACTCATCTGTCAAAACATCTTTCATATCACCTGCAAAAAACTCTGTATTACCAATACCATTGACCTGTGAGTTGACCTTTGCATCGGCAATGGCCTCTGGGACATATTCGATACCTATTACTTTTTTTGCCTTACTGCTTATGAAATTTGCGATTGTACCTGTTCCAGTGTATAAGTCATATACCAATTCACTACCATCAAGCCCTGCAAAATCACGGGCTACTTTATACAATTCATAAGACTGTTTAGAGTTTGTCTGATAAAAAGACTTCGGTCCTATCCGGAATCTTAATCCTTCCATCTCTTCCTCTATATATTCCCTTCCGCTATATAAGACTACTTCCTGATCTGAAATTGTATCATTGACTTTCATATTCACAACATATTGCAATGATACGATATCTGGAAATTCATTGTGTACAGCCTCCATTAGACCTTGTATAGCTACATTATCGTTCTTTCCAAAAACCATCACAGCCATGACTTCTCCTGTAGATGCAATCCTAATCATCAATGTTCGCAATAGCCCTTCCTGAGCCTTAATATCGTAGAACGAGAGCCCATTTTCCTTTGCATATCTTTTTATAAACAGGCGCAACCGATTTCCAAGGTCATCCTGAAGATAGCAACTCTCAATATCAAGGACCTTATCAAATGCACCAGGGATATGAAATCCAGCCGCATCCCTATCTGGGAACTCTTGCCCACTCAACATCTGTTCTCGAGTAAGCCAGCTCCGGTTTGAAAAAGTATACTCCATTTTATTCCGGTATTCCCATATCTGAGCAGAGCCCAGTATCGGCATTATTTCCGGAATATCTATTTTTGCAATTCTCTCCATTGCATCCTTCACTTGACGCTGCTTACATTCCAGCTGAAAAGAATATGGAAGATGCTGCCATCGGCAACCACCGCATATGGTAAAATGGGCACATCTATGTGGCACTCTTATAGGTGAAGGTTGACTCAATTTTAATATTTGTCCTTCAGCATAATTTTTCTTTTTCCGGACTATTTTTATATCAGCTACATCTCCAGGAGCGCCAAAAGGAATAAACGTTGCCAGACCTTCAATCCGGGCTATGCTATTGCCTTCGGCCGCTACATCCGTTATTTCCACATTCTCTACAATTGGAAGTTCTTTGCGTTTGCGTGACATTTCTATATTGAATACAATTAATCTAAAGCGCAAAGTTAAGCATAATTCCGCATAAAAAGCCACACATGCCATTTCTTTAAGCACTGTAATACCAACAAAGATTATCAATTTGACAAAAAATACGTACCTTTGTTCCTAGTAGCATATTACAAAATCACACATAAATGACATACATAGTATATATCATATTGGCACTATGCCTTTTCGGTTTGTCTACAATCATATACCGTACATTCAATAAAGGCCTATCACATTCCGCCAAAGGACAACAGGCTACAAGATTTGGCATTGCCTCAATATTGGCCGTATTGCCATACATCATAGCAGGAAAGATATGCCTTTCCGGTGCAATTATTATGATTGGAGTTATCTCTGCCTCATGGATGATGTCATATCCCGTATTATATTACATAAGCCACAGAAAAATATCTGCTGATATAGACAACTATATGGATATAGCATTCGGCTTATATATATTCGGATGGCTATCTTGTCTATATATATTATTGGTATCAAGTCCATTATATCTGTATGGAATACTTCTGTCTCTTATAGAGATCGCGTTTATTTCAATAATTATATTCCAGGCTGTATATTATATTTTATATCGTAATAGTGTAGACGAAGATGGTATCAGAGTTGTAAGAAATACCAACATAAATGAGATAATAGAGTTCACTCGGGCATATTCAATTTGGCCTACTTTAGCTGTTATATTTACAATATTATCCACAATTGCATTAGTTTTCGTAATAAATGCGATATCTGAACAGCCTGAATCATCAATATCTTGGTGGAAGGCACTGCTACAAACGGCATTATTTATAATAATTGGATGGACAATGTGGAAACCCAGGAAAGGGGCGGTGCATAGGACAGGCATCGTAAAGATATATGATGATACCATCCTATATTCAAAGGCTAATATGAAATATATAGAAAGCCGGACAAAAAGGATGAAAGACCTTTCTGTATCACAATTAGGAGATACACCTAAAGAGCCACATTGCTATCTTATGATAATCGGGGAATCTGCCACACGTGACTATATGAGTGCTTTCACGAATATGGACAACAATACAACCCCATGGTTGAAACATGTATCAGAACACGACCCCAATCATTTCATATTATTCCCTAACGCATACAGCTGTGGCATCCAAACTGTGCCAACCCTAGAACGGGCATTGACTGAAAAGAACCAATACAACGATATGGCTTTCAATGAGTCATGCTCCATAATAGATATAGCTGAAAAATTAGGATATACCGTCAAGTGGTATAGCAACCAGGGGCATCTTGGCACATTTGACACTCCTATAACCATTGTAGCAGAAACAGCAACAGAAGCACTTTGGACAAAACAGGAAATAAATAAAGTCCATTATGACCACTCTCTAATCGATTTCCTTGACAGAGTAGACCCATCAGAAAACAATCTTGTAGTCCTTCATCTGAAAGGAAGCCATTTCAACTATCTGAACAGATATCCATCCGATATGACGATATGGGGCAAACCTGGCATACCAGATAGCATATTGAATTATGAGAATGCATTACACTACACTGATAGCGTATTGAGACAAGCATTTGAATATTGCAAGACACGTCTAAACTTACAAGCCATGCTTTATTTCTCAGACCATGGTGACAATCCAACCAGACACCGCACCCCTCAATTTTGTGATTTTATTGAATGCAGGATACCTATGTTCGTATATATGTCAGACGAATATATACGTAACCATAATCAAAGATATGAATCATTAATATCAAATCGTAATAAATATTTCACTAATGACCTTATCTACGATTTAATGTGCGGGATTTTTGACATAAAATCCAACAAATTTAATGAAAACCAATCATTGGCATACAACAATTATCGGTTCTCTCGTGAGGACCTACGTACATTTCAAGGGAAAATAAGGATATCTGATGACAATTAACCTAATTTCGCTTTGTGTGACAGTCCATAATCATTACCTTTGTGTCTAAAACAAAATAATTCCTCTTTAATACATACACGTATGGATGTAGTTGACCGTTTTTTACAATATGTGAAATTCGACACCCAAAGTGACGAACTCACCAATATGACACCTTCCACACCTGGGCAAATGATATTTGCGCAGCATCTTGAAAAAGAACTGGAAAATCTGGGATTAAAAGATATAACCCTGGATAAAAATGGATATCTAATGGCGACTTTACCAGGAAATATTACCGATCGGAAAGTCCCGACCATAGGTTTTATAGCCCACGTTGACACATCTCCTGATATGTCTGGCCGTCATGTTTCACCAAGGATAGTAAAAAATTATGACGGTACTGATATCACATTGAATGAACGTAACGGCATAGTTCTGTCTCCTAATGAATTCCCGGAATTACTTAACTATAAAAATCAGGATCTCATAGTGACAGATGGTACAACTTTACTTGGGGCAGACGATAAAGCCGGCATTGCTGAGATCATATCAGCAATGGATTATCTGATAAAGCATCCGGAAATAAAACACGGTGACATACGCATTGCCTTCAATCCCGATGAAGAAATAGGGCAGGGTGCGCATAAATTCGATGTAGAACATTTCGCAGCGGACTGGGCATACACCATGGATGGTGGTGAGATCGGTGAACTTGAATATGAGAATTTCAATGCTGCCGTCGCCAAAGTTTCATTCAACGGCCGTAATGTTCATCCTGGATATGCAAAGCATAAGATGCTTAATTCAATGCGTGTAGCAACCCAATTTGCAATAATGCTGCCAAGATGGGAAACACCTGAACACACCGAAGGTTATGAAGGATTCTATCATCTTGTATCCATTGAAGGGACTGTTGAGAAAACTGTAATAACATATATCATCCGTGATTTTGACCAGGACCGTTTCATCCGCAGAAAAAAAGAACTGGAACACCTCGCACGAAAGATCAACCACGAATTCCCAGGATGCTGCGAACTTGAAATAAAAGACCAATATTTCAACATGCGTGAAAAAATAGAACCTGTGATGCATATAATAGATATAGCAGAAGAGGCTATGAGAAATGTAGGAGTACCACCAAAAGTTACCCCTATTCGAGGGGGGACTGATGGCGCCCAATTATCATTTAAAGGACTGCCTTGTCCTAACATATTTGCTGGTGGACTGAATTTCCATGGACGGTATGAATTCATACCAATACAATCAATGGAAAAAGCCCAGCAAGTAATTGTTGAGATAGCCCGCCTTACCGCACAAAACAGCGATCAACATTGAACCAAAATACATTAATAATAATAACAGGGCCAACGGGTAGTGGAAAAACATCGTTGGCCCTTGATCTGGCTGAATACCTTAAGTGTGAAATTATATCAGCCGATTCAAGGCAACTATATAAGGATATACCCATTGGCACTGCCGCTCCCACTGCAGACGACCTGGCAAGGATAAAGCATCATTTTGTAGGCACTTTAGCTCTGGACAAATATTACTCAGCAGCTCAATTTGAATCAGATGTAATTGATTTACTACCTACATTGTTCAAAAGCAACAAATATGTAGTGATGTGTGGAGGATCAATGATGTATGTAGACGCCGTTGCACATGGCATAGATGAAATACCTACAATATCCAATGAAACAAGGACAAAAGCATATGAACTATACGAGAATGGAGATATTGATACTATAAGATCCGAACTTCATCGGCTTGATCCAGAATATTATACTATAGTAGACAAAAATAATCCCAAACGCATAATCCACGCCATTGAAATTATCATGGAATCCGGATGCAAATATTCAGAACTGCGCACAGGGCAAACAAAAATAAGGCCTTTCCGAATTCTGAAATTTGCAATAGAATTTCCCAGAGACATTCTCTTTGAACGTATAAATAGCCGCGTAGATAAAATGATAGAGCAGGGGATAATTGCCGAAGCATTGCATGCATATCCATTTCGGCATCTCAATTCATTGAACACAGTAGGCTATAAAGAATTATTCGCATATTTTGATGGAAAGATGGATTATGAGACGGCATTGAGCAGAATCGCAAAAAATACACGCGTCTACGCAAAGAAACAGATGACATGGTTAAAAAAAGACAATGAGATCATATGGCTTAATCCTCAAGTGAATATGTTACAGCATATTATAGACCGCATTTAACAAACATTACATATATAGGGAAAAGTTCTTGCACATGCCTGTTCGTAGTTTTGCATTACACTAACTACAACAGACAAAATGACAAGAATTGAATCAAAAGACATCCTCTACACGACAGTAAGTCAACGAGGTAACATAATAGGCAAGCTGACATTATCTGGAATAAATTCCTTTTCCGGCATTGTCCATATACTTCAACACTCGCTTAAAAATGTATCAGGCCTTATAACAATTCAAATTAGAAACCGTTCGCAAGGATGGAGCGAAAACCGCTCTTTAATATTAAGCACACCTTCAACACACAAAAGTGCCTTACAATTATCTCTTTTTTAACAGAAAAAATTATATAATAATTCAATAAACGCCATTAACCGCCTGTATATCCACAAAAGTCGGCATACAGGTAATCAATTCAGATACAACAATTTATTATATATTATAGGGAAGGTTTTCACATATTCTATTTAACATAATACAC
>VSPW01000086.1 GCA_009775535.1 Muribaculaceae bacterium | reverse complement strand
CCCACCCCCACCACCCCCCGCCAAACCGTCCGCCGCCCCCGAGGTTACCCCCCCGCACCCCGCCCCCCCCCCCCCACCCCGGGGGGGGGTATTTGGTTGTATATCAACAGATTATCAGACATAACATTCGGCATATACCTTATACATATACTGGTGATGCGCTATTGGCTATGGAATTTGGGGTGGATACAGTCCATACAAAGCTACGCCCTACAGACATTGGTGGTGGCGGTGGTGACGCTGGCCGTAAGCGCTGCGGCATGCGCGCTGCTATCCCTTACTCCGCTGTCGACGGCAGCCATAGCATACCGGCCAAAGGCAAGATGTGCCAGAGTCAGTGGCTAAACACCCTACAGCTGACATTCACCGTGGCCACCATATCCATGGCCATATGTTACATAATCGGAAAGGCGCTTTTGCACTTCCCCGCAAGCCGCTACCCGGTGGGGCTTGACCTTATATACATAATCATACAGACATGATACCGAAAGTGATACACTACTGCTGGTTCGGCGGCAACCCGCTGCCAGAATCGGCGCAGAAATGCATAGCCTCATGGCGCAAGTTCCTGCCAGACTATGAGATAAAGGAATGGAATGAGTCAAACTTCGACGTCAACGCCATACCATACACAGCACAGGCATACGCCGCCAAAAAGTACGCCTTCGTCAGCGACTACGCCCGCTTCAGCATACTCTACGACAACGGCGGCTTGTACTTCGACACGGATGTCGAGGTGATACGCCCCATGGACGATATCATAGAGAATGGGCCGTTCATGGGCTTTGAAATCGATGCCTCCGGCATCGATTTCAAAAAAGCAGTTGCCCCAGGCCTAGGCCTGGGTGCAAACCCAGGCCTAGGCCTGTACAAAGAAATCCTGGAACATTACAAGACATTTTCATTCCTTAATGAAGACGGTTCACTGAACCAGACTACGGTGGTCTCATATATAACCGATATACTTATTGACAATGGACTTGAAAACAAACCAGGTATACAACATGTAGCCGGACTTACCATATATCCGAAAGAATACTTCAATCCGCTAGATTCATTGACTGGAAAACTTAAAATAACGGAAAATACAAGAAGTATACACTGGTATACAATGTCATGGCTAGACCGTTCTCCTTTTAAAACCTGGTGCTCACATATGCTCCATAGGCTCATATCTCCAGCCATTACCTCAAAAGTTAAGAATCTAATTTTTGGTAAACGAAATGGGCAGAGATAACAGAAGTACTATTGAAATAACAAAAAAGGGAGACATTAAATGATTTCTCCATTACTATATTCCCAGATATACCTATACCTGGTCGCCATACTTACACTGATTCAGATGAACAAGTATGCGAAATACCGGACAATAAATATAAGCCGTCCAAGTGAGGATATAATGCCATCATTTATACTTACGGCCATTATTGCATTATTTATAGGATTCCGGCCCATAAGCTATATATTTGTAGACATGGTAAATTATAATGAATACTATTACCATGCATTTTCTGCAAATTTTTCATTTGACTGGAATGCCGAAAACTTCCTGTTTGATAACCTATTCTATTTTCTAAGTTCCAACAGTATAGATATCAGGTTCTTTTTTGTGATTATGGCAGTAATATATTTTACAGGTATATTGATAGCTTGCCGTAAATTCTTCCCTAACGATACTTTTTATGCCCTGTTAGTATATCTCGGTGCCTTTTCAACATTCTCTTATGGAACAAATGGCATAAAAGCGGGAGCTGCCGCCTCTGTTTTTCTAGTTGCGTTGGCATATAATCATAAAAAGGTTGTTTCAATATTAATAGCCATATTGTCAATAGGCATGCATCACTCCATGACGCTACCGGTATATGCCTATATATGCGTACTTTTATTCAATAAGCCTAAATATTATCTTTGGGGATGGCTGGCAAGCATAATGATAGCATTCCTACATATATCATTTTTCCAGGAACTTTTTGCCGGATTGAGTGACAGCCGAGGCTCTGACTATCTCACACCTACCGATGACTGGGGTGGGAAAAGCGGATTCAGGCTCGATTTTATCATATATAGCTCAATAGCCGTATTTGCTGGCTATTATGCCATCTTTATTAAGAAGGTAGATTCAAAGAGCTATAGGATAATATATTGCACATATCTATTTACAAATGCTGTATGGATGCTGTGTATGTATGCCAGCTTCACCAACCGTATAGCGTATCTATCTTGGGTTATGTTGCCTATAGTGACAATATATCCGTTCCTGACATGCAAGATCGATAAGAGCCAATATTTGACAATGAATAAATTCGTAGGCATTTACTTGGCCTTCACAATATTTTCAGAATACTATCTATAACCAATGACAGATTTTTGCAAGATTTCTGTGATTATGGGTATATATAATTGTGCCCATACGTTATCAGAGGCCCTGGATTCCCTACTCTCACAAACATATCAGGGATTTAAAGTCATAATGTGTGATGACGGATCAACGGATGATACAATTAAAATAGCCAATGCATATGTATCACGTTATCCAGGAAAGTTCATATTGATCCGCAATGAAAAAAATATGGGCCTTAATTACACCCTTAACCATTGCTTGAAATACGCTGACACTCAATATGTAGCCAGGATGGACGGAGATGACATCTCATTGCCTGACCGGTTCATGCAGGAACTTCAATTCTTAGAAGAACATCCAGATATCGCCATCGTCAGTACACCGATGATATATTTTGATGAGACTGGTGATTTCAAGACAGGACGTAATGGCGACCGCTATCCCACAGTAAATGATTTTATCCATGGAACCCCTTTTTGTCATGCCCCGTGCATGGTACGACGTGAGGCCTATGAGGCGGTAGGAGGATATTCTGTCGACCCCAAATTGCTTCGAGTCGAAGACTATCATCTTTGGTTCAAAATGTATGCCAAGGGATATAAGGGTTATATACTTCCTGAACCTCTATATAAAATGAGGGATGACCGTAATGCTGTCAATCGCCGTACATGGAGGAACTACATTAACGAGATGCATGTACGTAGGGTCGGATATCGTATGCTGAAAATGCCATTTTATTTAAGACTGTTTGCATATAGGCCATTACTAGTGGCGTTGACACCTAAATTCATATACAATATAGTCCATAAGGCATAATGACATCGGCTGGTGTATGGTAGTCATGTAGTAACCATTTAATGATAACAAATAAAATGAATAATCGGGTAAAGATCATACGTACGTCCACTGTGCCGGGGTCTTTGGACACATTCTGCCGTGGTCTGCTCAGTGAGCTGCAGCAGGAATGCGGATATGAGGTCGTGGCCGTTAGTTCTCCAGGCGATAGACTGGAAACGCTCGCCGCACGCGAGGGGGTCAGGACCGTTGCCGTCCCTATGGAGAGGCACATCTCACCGTTGAAGGATCTCAAAAGCCTCTGGCGTCTGTTAAGGGTATTCCGCAGGGAACGCCCGGCGATGGTGCACTCGATGACCCCAAAGGCGGGGCTTCTCTCAATGATGGCAGCTTGGATATGCCGTGTGCCTGTTAGGCTGCACACCTTTACGGGACTGGTATTTCCCACGGCCACGGGGCTGACGCAGAAGATACTGGTGTTCACAGACCGCCTCACATGCGCCTGCGCCACACATATTGTCCCGGAGGGCGAAGGCGTCAGGAATGACCTTACCAGCTACCGCATAACCGCCAAACCCCTTAAGGTGCTCGGCCACGGGAACGTGCGCGGCATAGACCTGGAGAGGTTCGACCCCTCCCTTCCGGAAGTCATGGATTCCGCGGCAAAGATACGCAAGGAGGGTGTGTTCACCTTCATATTCATAGGCCGCCTTGTCAGGGACAAGGGCATAAACGAGCTTGTATCGGCCTTCACAGAGCTCAACCGTGAGATCCCTGACACACGACTGATACTCGTCGGAGAGCAAGAGTCTGAGCTCGACCCGCTGTCACCTGAGACTATGGAGAGTATATCTGGCTGCGCCTCAATCGAGGCGGTGGGACGCCAGAATGACGTGCGCCCATGGCTGGCCGCCTCCGATGCGCTAGCCTTCCCGAGCTACCGTGAAGGATTCCCAAACGTGGTGATAGAGGCCGGGGCTATGGGACTGCCATCGGTCGTGACGGACATAAACGGCTCACGCGAAATCGTGAGCCACGGTGTCAACGGTGTGATAATACCAACCAGGGACAGGGACGCTCTTCTGACAGCCATGCGCAATATGATAGGCCAGCGGGAAGATACCGCCAAGATGGCCGCTGCCGCAAGGCCGATGGTCGCCGGGAGATTCGAGCAGTCGTTTGTCCGGAAATGCCTCAAGGATTATTACAGGGAAATACTACACAAATGAGACTATACAGAAACTTTTTCAAGCGTGCTATCGACATTGCCGCCTCCGGGTCTGCGTTGCTGGTGCTTTCAGTGCCGCTGGCAGCCGTCACAGTGTGGCTGCATTTCGCAAACAAGGGTGCAGGAGCGTTCTTCTTTCAGGAACGTCCTGGCAAAGGAGGCAGGATATTCAAAGTTGTTAAGTTCAAGACCATGACTGATGAACGCGACAGCGACGGCAGGCTGCTCCCTGATGCACAGCGGTTGACAAAGGTTGGCCGATTCGTGCGATCGACATCAATTGATGAGTTGCCCCAGCTGTGGAATGTGCTGAAGGGCGACATGTCGCTTATAGGACCACGGCCGTTGCTTGTGCAGTATCTTCCGCTCTATTCGGAGAAACAGTCAAGGAGACACGAGGTGAGACCAGGAATTACAGGATGGGCACAGTGCCATGGCCGCAATTCGATATCGTGGAAGGAGAAGTTTGACCTGGATGTATGGTATGTCGACCATATTTCTTTTCTGACTGACTGTAAGGTAATATTAACAACGGTGAAGAAAGTGGTCAGGCGTGAAGACATCTCTTCCGCAACATCTGCCACAATGGAGCCATTCAATGGAAACAATTAACCTTTTTGGGGCAAGCGGACATGCCAAGGTGGTCATGGACATCGTGCAGGCAAGCGGGCGTAATGTAGGCTGCCTATATGACGATGCCCCACATTGCGACAGTATACATGGCATTACTGTATTCAAGGCCGATGACGTAGAGGTGGAAGGGCCGATGGTCATAAGCATAGGGTCCAACCGGGTTCGCAAACTTATTTCTGAGCGGTATACGATGCCGTCACCTACGGTTGTCCATCCTTCAGCCATAGTATCTCCGACAGCAAAAATCGGAGAGGGTACGGTGGTAATGCATGGGGCGATAATACAGTCTGATGCCAATATAGGCAGGCACTGCATAATAAATACCGGTGCTACCGTGGACCATGAATGCGTCATCGGTGACTATGTACACATATCGCCAAATGCATCACTCTGCGGGAATGTGCATGTAGACGAGGGTGTGCATATCGGCGCCGGCGTCACTATAATACCCAATATACATATAGGCGCATGGGCTACAGTAGGCGCTGGGGCTGTTGTGATCAGTGATATCCCGGCTGGTTGTGTCGCTGTCGGTGTGCCTGCCAAGATAATAAAGAACGAACAATAAAAACTTATAACACCAATGGAACAGAAGAGGATATTGCTATGCCTGGCACATATGTCGGGCAGGGAAATGGATTTTATCAGAGAGGCTTTCGAGCAGAACTGGGTTGTGCCTATGGGGCCCAACGTCAACGGTTTCGAGTCGGACCTGGAGTGTTTCGTTAACCGCCGCGGACCTGGGGCGGACGGCCGTCTGCAGACTCCGCTGGACAAGAAGGTATGCTGCCTTTCGGCGGGCACGGCTGCTGTACATCTGGCACTTCTGGGATGCGGAGTCGGCCCAGGGGACGAGGTGATAGTGCAGTCGTTCACGTTCTGCGCCTCATCGCACCCGGTGACCTACCTTGGGGCGACCCCAGTGTTCGTTGACTCCGAGCGCCAGACATGGAACATGGACCCGGAACTGCTGGAAGAGGCCATTAAGGACCGCATCGCAAAAACAGGCCGCAAGCCCAAGGCCATTGTACCGGTGGCCCTATACGGGATGCCGTATCAGGTGGACCGTATCATGGAGGTAGCTGGACGCTACGGCATCCCGGTGGTGGAAGACGCCGCCGAGGGCATGGGCTCATGCTTTGACGGGCAGGTGCTGGGAACATTCGGCCGTTATGGGGTACTGTCGTTCAACGGCAACAAGATGATCACGACCTCCGGTGGCGGCGCTCTCATATGCAACGACGCAGAGTCGGCCCGCGAGATATTGTACTACGCCACCCAGGCCCGTGAGGCCTACCCCTACTACCAGCATACGGATATAGGGTACAACTACCGCATGTCCAACATCTGCGCCGGCATAGGCCGCGGACAGATGACTGTCATTGACGAGCATATCGCACACCACAAGCATGTTCAGGCACTGTACCGTGAACTCCTCGCCGATGTTGAGGGAGTGACGCTACACGACAACCCGTCGCCGCGCTATGACTCAAACTTCTGGCTGTGCACCGTCACACTTGATCCCTCATTGAAAGTCAAAGGACAGGAAGATGCCTATGCAGCAGCCCTCAGCGGCGCCGTGGGCGGTGCCGCCGGAGTGGTACACGCTGCCAAAACCCCGACAACCGACTGCCAGCCCAATGCCAACGTAGAGGCCATGCGCATGGCTCTTGACGCGGCCAACATAGAGGCGCGTCCGCTGTGGAAGCCCATGCACCGCCAGCCTGTATACGCATCCAACCCCGCGTATGTCAACGGGGTGAGCGAGTCGCTGTTCCACGTGGGTCTATGCCTCCCTGCAGGCCCGTGGGTATCGGATGACGATGTACGGCGCATCGTGGACACCATCCGGGATGCTATCCTGGACTAGCCGTCTGTACTGCCATACCTTAATATAGATGACCAACCGCCAGCCCGGACTCCATGCCGGGCTGGCGCTGTTTTATAGAATGGCTATGGCTTTAATTATCTGTCCTTTTCAATTTCTGTTTAGGCAATACATTCAATTATTGCTCTAAATCATTATATCCATATCAAATATTAAGGCCAATGATAGCTATTATGATACCTGCTATCTGCAACAGTAATATTTTCCAGCGCCGGTTTCTATATTCAGCCTTTAATTCATCAAGCTTAAGGGGAATGCCCTTTACTTCGTGATATTTCTTATACCTCCACATGCCTATCCTCAGCTGCATTATAATAGCTATGAAACAGATTGCCAGCCCGGTGTAAAACATAAAACTATCCATATAATGGAAACAAGCCCCGGGATTAAAATGTTTGTCACGGTCATCCATATGCGTTATCTGAGCTCCTGCCCCATATGCATCATTTCTAAATTTTAACGGCACATGCAATTTTTATACAGCTGCTGCGTCTAACAATTATAGATAACCCAGATAGTCATCTTGCAGACATCATGCACATTTCAATTCCAATTGTCCTTCTTGCCGCCATGGCCGTTATAGGGGCTAGAGTATGGACCAGAAAAAAGCCGGATAAAAAGAAATCCGCATATGTGATAATAATTGTGTCGGCCTCACTTATAATGGTTGCACTGGCATTGAACGGTGATTTGCTTAATTAAATAGATATAGGATATGGACTGGTGGCAATACTTGATTTCCGCTATAATCATTGGACTGATATGGAATCCTGTGGAAACCCATATAAACAGGCTTACAAAAAGGAAATGGCTGCGGTATGTAGTGTCTTTTCTGGTATTGTTCCCCTTAATATGGATATTAAATACCCTTTTGTCGCTGATAGGCCATAACGAAGGCTAGAGGGAGGCCTAATAAAAAAACCGCCGATCCATAGGGGCAACCCTTAGTCCGGCGGATATTATTGCGGAGTGAGGGACTCCAGAACCTACGCTTTCAGAAAATATCATAAAATTGCAAATCACTGATAATCATATATTATCTACAATGAAGAGTAAATCTAAATCTTTCTAAATGCCTTTTGCTATTTCAATTTTTGGGTGTATATTTGGGTGTAGAATTTCAAACGCACCCAATTATGAATATCAAACGTAACATCATT
>VSPW01000085.1 GCA_009775535.1 Muribaculaceae bacterium | reverse complement strand
TCATTATAGAGATCTCTGCTCTGGGAGGCCGTCCAAACCTGCCGCAGGATGCCCAGGTGGATTCATTGATTGTATATTGATAAGGTACGCCATTGCCTATACACGAAAAATCGCCCAAGCTTAAGGAAAAGATATCATTCCTTCCCGACACCCCCGGAGTCTATACATACTATGACTCCGCGGGGACGGTGATTTATGTAGGTAAGGCCAAGAACCTGAAAAGGAGGGTATCGTCTTATTTCAACCGTGTCCACGATTCGCTGCGCACCAACTTGCTTGTCCGCGCCATTGCAGACATGAGCTATATAGTAGTGCCCACGGAGCAGGATGCCCTGAATCTGGAGAACTCCATGATAAAGGAGTATCAGCCGCGGTACAATGTCCTCCTTAAGGACGACAAGTCATATCCATGGATTGTCGTAACCAACGAGCATTATCCCCGGATATTCCTTACGCGCAACAAGCTCAAGGACGGTTCCAGGTATTATGGGCCGTACACCAACACGGCCGTTGCCCGTACCGTCCTCGACCTTATATGTGAGCTGTACCCGCTGCGGACATGCCGCCTGCCCATCACCCCTGAATACATATCGAGGGGCAAGGGACGGCTGTGCCTCAATTACCATATAAAGAAGTGTAGGGGATGCTGTACTGGAGCTATTTCTCAGGAAGCGTATGGCGTGTTCATCGACCGTGCAAAACAGATATTGCGCGGCGAGACACGCGAGCTGCTCCAATATCTCCGCTCAGAGATGGAACGTCTGTCTGCCGAGTTGCGTTTCGAGGAGGCACAGGAGCTGAAAGGGCGCTATCGGCTCATTGAGAACTACCAGTCGAAGAGTGTCATTGTAAGCCAGACAATTTCTGAGATTGACGTATTCGGCATTGACGATGATGACCGCGACGTATATATAAACTACATGCATGTCCGCCGTGGTGCTGTGGTCAAGAGCGTCACATTGCGGTACAAGCGCCGCCTTGATGAATCGCAGCCGCAGTTGCTTGCCTATGCCATGCAAGAAATCAAGGACACTCTTGATGTGGACTATGAAGAAGTGGTAGTGCCTGTGATGCCAGAGGTGGAGATGTCTCAGGCTACGTTCACCATACCCCAGCGCGGGGATAAGGCCAAGCTCCTTGAAGTATCGGTACGCAATGCCCGCCAGTCGAAGATTGATTCGCTGAAGCATATGGAGAAAGCCGATCCCGCCGCCCGTACCGATAGGGTGCTCGAACGTATCAAGTCCGATTTCCACCTCACGGAACTTCCACGGCATATAGAGTGTTTCGACAACTCGAACATACAGGGTACAAACCCGGTGGCTTCCTGTGTCGTGTTCCGTGACGCAAGGCCGTCTAAAAAGGACTATCGCCACTTCAATATAAAGACGGTAGAAGGCCCTGACGATTTCGCCTCAATGAAGGAAGTGCTGACGCGCCGCTACACACGCCTTATGCAGGAAGGGCAGGGGCTTCCGCAGCTAGTGGTGGTCGATGGCGGTAAAGGCCAGCTGAGCGCCGCCGTCGAAGCATTGGAGTCAATAGGGCTGCGCGGAACAATAGCCGTGGTCGGTATCGCAAAGCGCCTTGAGGAGATATACTTCCCCGGCGATAGCATCCCTTTGTATATCGACAAGAATTCGGAGACCCTGAAAGTTGTGCAGCACATGCGTGATGAGGCCCACCGTTTCGGTATAACCCACCACCGCAACCGCCGTTCCAGGTCCCAGCTGGTATCCGAACTCGATTCGATAAAAGGCATAGGCGAAAAGACCGCCATACTGCTGCTTTCTCATTTCAAGAGTGTGAAGCGGATACGTCAGGCATCGTTGACAGAACTTGCCAAGGTGGTCGGCCAATCAAAGGCAAGGATTGTAAAGGCCGGACTCGATCCGTCCGGTGATATGGACTCAAATGATAGTTGCTCGGATAAATAATTGAAAATCAAAATATTATGTTTAGTGTTAAACGGATTTTAAATATAATGGCTGTCATGCTGGCCATTTCGGCTTCCTCGTGCGGCGACAGTGACGTATTCACGGTTTCCGGCCATATGGCTGGCGACGAGACACAGAGTCTCCGTATCGTGTATTACGGCCGCAATGCGGTACAGACCATAAACGCAGGCGCGCGGGATGGCAAGTTCATGATAGAAGGCGATGCCCCATCGCCGGCCATAATCGACATACTTGCCAATGACGGGCGTCTGATAGGACAGATATATGCATCCAATGGCGATGAGATACAGTGCGACATTAACCGCAGCCAGCCATGGAAGATTTCAATTAGCGGCAATCCTGTAAGTGAGGCATGGGCCAAGTTTATCCGCGACAATGAAGAAGCCTATAAGGAACGCGACAGCCGCCTTCTCAACAAGGCGGTTGAAAGCTATGTCAAGGCCAATCCAAAGAATGTCCTGTCGGCTGTGCTTGTTGTCACCACCTATGATGCCGCTTCCGATCCGGCCGCCGCACAGCGCCTGCTCGAATCCATCGATCCGTCAGCGAAGCCGGTCTCTGTAGTTGAAGGCTATGCATCCATGCTTGCCTCTATGGCAGTGTGTGGTGGAGACGGACGTATGCGTCCGTTCCGCTACTATGCGCGCCGTAGCGGCAATTCTACCTTTGAACCGTCCGTACACCCACTGACCCTCCTGTCTTTCACATCGGCTTCCGGAAAGCCGCGGCCCGATTCCATAGTGGACGCGCTTAAGTCGGCGCACCGTCGCTACGGCAAACGCCGGCTGCATGTCCTTGACATCGGTTTCGATGCCGCCGACACCTTTGCATGGCGTCAGGCCGTACGTCCCGATTCGGCCTTATGGACACAGGGATTCTGCCCTGGCAGCATAATGACCCCTGGCATCGACAGCCTTGCCATACCGTCATTGCCATATTTCATAGTGGCCGATTCTGCCGGTGTCCAATTGTACCGCGGCACATCGGTATCGGATGCATGCGCTACCGTCGACAGCATCCTGAAATGATTCCGCCTTCTTATTTCAACACCTTAAATCCAGACCACTTCATATGCTAGTAAAGACCTACGGTGCCGCCGTGCAAGGCATTGATGCCATTCCAGTAACAATAGAGGTGCTGGTAAAGAACGGTTCGCTTTTCAGTATGGTCGGGCTTCCCGACACAGCCGTCAAGGAAAGCTACCAGCGGGTGCAGTCTGCCATAATGCAGAGCGGGATGGAATATCCGCGCCGCAACATAGTCATCAACCTTTCACCGGCCGATGTCAGGAAAGAAGGATCGGCCTACGACCTCCCTATAGCGGTCGGGATTCTTGCCGGTGACGGCATCCTGCCTTCCGCCGGGCTGTCAGGCTGCATGATAATGGGTGAACTCTCTCTAGATGGTTCGGTCTTGCCCATAAAAGGGGCGCTCCCTATGGCGATTCTTGCAAGGAAGATGGGGCTGAAGTCCATGATTGTACCTATGGCCAATGCCAGTGAGGCCGCCGTTGTGGACAGTCTTGACGTGTACGGTGTGGACAATCTGTCACAGGTGGCCTCACTGGTAAGCGGCAATTCTGATTTGTGCCCGACTATAGTCGACACCCGCCGTGAATTTGCCATGGGGGCTGGGACATTTGAACTGGACTTTGCCGATGTCAAAGGCCAGGAGAACGTCAAACGGGCCTTTGAGGTCGCATGTGCGGGCGGCCACAACATCCTGCTCGTAGGGGCGCCCGGTTCTGGGAAATCAATGATGGCCAAACGCCTTCCGTCCATTATGCCGCCGCTCACTTTGCATGAGGCACTGGAATCGACAAAAATACACTCCGTGGCCGGAAAGCTGCGCCGCGGCTCAATGCTGATGACGTCCCGCCCATTCCGTTCCCCGCACCACACCATCTCGCCGGTGGCGCTGGTGGGCGGAGGTTCTACCCCTATGCCCGGTGAAATATCTCTTGCCCACAATGGCATACTGTTCCTTGATGAGTTCCCCGAATTTCAGCGGAGCGTCCTTGAAGTGCTGCGACAGCCGCTTGAAGACCGGCATATCACCGTATCAAGGGCAAAGTACACGGTCGACTACCCGGCAGGTTTCATGCTTGTGGCATCGATGAACCCCTGCCCGTGCGGGTTCTATAACCATCCGTCCAAGCCATGCACATGCATGCCCGGGGCAGTGTCCCGTTACCTCAACCGTATATCCGGCCCGTTGCTCGACCGTATCGACATACAGGTAGAGATAATGCCGGTGCCGTTTGAAGAACTGACCTCTATGCATGCCGGAGAGCCTTCTTCTTCCATACGGGCCAGGGTTGCCGCAGCCCGCGCCGTACAGGCCTCACGTTTCGGAGACGAACCCGAAGTCCACTGCAACGCACAGATGACACCGCGCCTGATGCGCCTGCACTGTGCCCTAGGCAAAGAATCATCCGACCTGCTTCATAACGCCATGACGCGGTTCGACATGAGCGCACGCGCCTACGACCGCATCCTGAAAGTGGCACGCACGATAGCCGACCTTGAAGCGGCTGCCAATTTGCCTGCCTCTGTGGCGTGCGGGCAAATAGATACAGTTGACGGTAAAGAGGCTTTGCAAGCGGCGGTAAACACACCGGTCCTCAGTCATCATATCGCCGAAGCCGTAAGCTACCGCAACCTCGACCGAGCCTCCTGGGGCAACTTTACCGCTCCCCAGAAACTACCATTACAGTAAAGCCTTGGACGCAAACAGTCGCTAATGCAAACAACCCATTGACAAAAAGCTACAACGTGTTAAATGATATTAAACTCTTTTGATTTCCTGATAGTATTGCCGCTGGTGCTATGTCTGTACGTGGCGGTAATATACCTGTGCAGAAATAACAGGTACTCAAATATTGTTTCTGCAGCTCTATTGACATCCATCTCATACGGCTTTTTCCTGTTCTATCAACCGCTTGGGGCCATGATCCTGTTTGCCGTAACTGCCATTACATATCTGTTCGCATTAGTGATGGAGCGTCATAGGGACAGGAAAAGGTTGCAAAAGACGATGCTGATCACAACGTTCGTCATAATTGCCATCGCTCCGTTGGCTGTACTGAAATATTCCTCGTTTGTCACTGGTCTCTTCACAGATATTTTCAATAACGCGGCAGATGCAAATGCGTCTGACAATACATTTCTGGACAATCTGTTCCTTCCGTTGGGCATCTCATTCTTCACATTTCAGTCAGTGGGTTATCTTTGGGATGTGTACAGACAGAAAATCAATGCGGAGCATAACTTCCTGTACTATATGTTGTTTGTCGGCTTTTTCCCGCAGATTGCGTCTGGCCCAATCAGTAAGGCCGATGAGTTGCTCCCCCAGATAAAGGGACGCCGGGCCATCGCTTATACAGACCTTACCGAGGGTGCACGGCTTATGCTGTGGGGCTATTTCTTAAAGGCCGTGGTGGCTGACAGGCTGGCGACATTCGTCGACCCGGTTTATGCGGACTACATGAACTTCTCCGGAGTAACATGCTTCATTGCATCAGTGTTCTATTCATTGCAGATATATGGCGATTTTGCAGGCTATTCCCTGATAGCGATAGGAGTGGGGCGGCTTTTCGGGTTTGACCTTATCAACAATTTCAGGCGTCCCTACCTGAGCCAAAGCATAACAGAATTCTGGAAAAAGTGGCACATCTCCCTCACCCGCTGGCTGACAGACTATGTGTACATCCCCCTTGGTGGTAACCGTAAAGGCAAGCCACGCACATACGCCAACATTATGGCCACATTCATGGTCAGCGGCATTTGGCATGGAGCCAATATGACGTTCATCGTCTGGGGGCTGCTCCACGGACTGGTGCAGTGTCTGGAGAGGCTATTGGGCATAGGAAAGAAATCTGCCGGGAGAGTAATGGCATTTTTCAGGATTATCCTCACTTTCCTGATTGCGGACTTTGCCTGGATCTTATTCCGCATGCCTACTCTGTCAGACGCGGGGGGGCTAATGAAACGCATCATCACCTTTGCTCCAGGAGCGGCGTTGTCGCTTTCCAAAACAGAGCTGAGCTTGATTGCGTTTGCGCTGGCCTTCCTATTGGTAGCCGAAATAATTCAGGAATACTATCCGTCAAGAATCTTGTTGAGAGACAAACGCCGGTTTGTGCGCTCTTTAAGTTTTATAATGCTTCTATTCATCATTCTTACAATGGGAGTACTAGACTCAAGCCAATTTATATATGTAAAATTCTGAAGCAATGAACAAGAGGCAGATACTTTTCATCATCAGCATATTGGTGGGCATATTACTTTTGGATACAGCTTTCGGCCTGGGTATGGATTATCTCTCCTCAAAGGCCAAGGGCGGCGACACATTCAATAATCATTACATCAATAAGTGCCTTAATGACTCCATCGTCGTTTTCGGGTCGTCAAGGGCCAATCATCACTACGATACAAGCATTCTTGAAGAGGAGCTTGGAATCACCGCATACAATGCCGGCATTGACGGCAACGGCATAATTTTGGCCTATGCATTCCTGAACAACATATTGGCCCGGGGCGAGAGGCCACGTATTGTAATCTATGACCTGCTGCCTGACTTTGACCTATATGACAATGCTGACCGACAGGCTGCCTTGAATAAAATCCGGCCCTACTACAATGCCTCAGGCATGAAGGAAATCATTGATGACATTGACGACAAGGAATACTTTAAGCTGCATCTGGCCTCTTATCGATACAACTCCATATTCATACAGATAATAAGCGACGCTATTTCGCCCAGGCAGACAGTAGTAAAAGGCTATAAACCGCTCGACGGGTCGATAACAGACACGTTCATTAGCAATGAAGACGATGCGTCAAGGCCTGTTGACCCTGTCAAGGTAAAATATCTAAGACGGTTTATCGGACTATGTGAGAAGGAAAACATAAAATGTGTATTTGTGACCTCTCCCTACTACCATAAAGTGAAAGATACCCAATTATACCGCAGACTGCTGAAAGAGCATAGCAGCAAGCAGGATTTGTTGTATCTGAATTTTATAAACGACAGTAGCTTCACAGGGCAGGACTCACTCTTCGTAGACCCTTCACACATGAACCGTCTCGGAGCCGGGAAATTCACACGCCTATTGATAGACTCCCTAAAGGCCAAAAACATGGCAGCCCCGATGGACTGAGAATGGCAGGCAGATACGTGGGATTGGCGCGTACAATAGAAACTATTTCGACGGTGTCCTGTAAGGCGCAACTATCGGAAAATGAGCGCTTGATGGCTTCTTAAAATAAATTTTATAAAAAAATGCGGCTAATGTTGCCGCACATTAATAAATATCGTAAATTTGTAGCCCTAGACCAGACAAGGTTCGTTTTTTGAACGTTTTAAAAACAGAAATTTATCTACAGGCCAGAAGGCCCTACGGGAAAATATGTTTCAACCTGATATTTATAAATTCTAAGGGTTAAAAAAACTTGCCGAGAGGCACTAAAGATTTAAAGAAATTACATTGCAAAAGATCATGGAGACCAACGAAAAGAAACCAAAGCGCCCACGTATAGGGGAAAACCGCGTGGCCAGCGCAGATTCGCAAGAGTACACACGTTCGGACAATGCAGGTGCTACACCTGCTGCCGACAATGGCAGCCATGGGGAGGCTTCGGCTGAGCGTACACATTCTGAATACAATAATGGGAATTACCAGCAGCGTCCTTACGGCAACCGTCAGGGAGGCTACAACCGTTACGACAATAACCAGGGCGGCTACCGTCAAGGCGGCTATCAGCAGCGCCAGGGTGGCTATCAGAACCGCCAGGGAGGCTACAACCGCTACGACAACAACCAGGGTGGTTACCGCCCGCGTCCAAATTTCCATTACAATAACGATAACACTCCCGCCGAGGGTGCTGCCGCTCCGGTGGCCGAAGGCGCGGAGAATAATACCCATCAGGAAAATGCTGGCTACCAGCCCCGCCAGCAGCGCCCCTATAACAACCAGGGCGGCTACCGTCAGGGCGGCTATCAGCAGCGTCCCTATAACAACCAGGGCGCCTACCAACAGCGCCAGTAAGTAAACCGCCAGCAGGACGGCGGCTACCAGCCCCGTCAGCCGCTTTCTCTTTTACACATCTC
>VSPW01000084.1 GCA_009775535.1 Muribaculaceae bacterium | reverse complement strand
CAATCTACGTGTCTCTATATTTTCCCTATGGCCGTCTACCATCCTGTATACATCGGCTTGTAGATAACGTTCATCAGTAAAATCCCCAAATGCAGTGTTACCCCAACTGATATCTATTGAATAGTAATCACGGTCAGAGGTCTTATTCCACACTACACGCCATTTGACAGGCGAATGCCCCGCACGCTCCCTATTGGAGGGTACACGTACCCGATAGTGTAGTTTGAAATATTCAAGGTTGGCAGGAACGGTATCATATACACATTCACCTTTATCAAGTATTAGCGGTTCATCATAAATCTGTTCGGTCGACATAGAAACGACCCATACAGACATGCACAATATAAGTGATAAAACACGGATCATAATTTCACAAAAGACAATACACGCTCCACAAATTCACATCTTTCAGCATCCCACGGAATCCAATGTATATCAAAGCCTCTACGGCTCATACCTCTGAACCACGTCATCTGGCGCTTTGCAAATTGGTGAATGGCAATAAGTAGTTGTGTATACATCTCATCAAATGTCAATTGCCCTGTCACATATAAAGTAAGAAACTTATACTCCAGTCCATAATATATCAAGTCTTCCGGCGAAATGCCATTATCAAGAAGTCCTTTTACTTCATCAGCCATACCGGCCGCAAGCCGGGACTTTAATCTAGCCTCAATACGCGACCGTCTATTTTCCCTATCGATATCCACTCCTATAATTACGGCGTCTTCAACAGGATGTGGAACAGCCGTCACTGCTTCATCTGGATGTTCAGAGTAATACTCCTGTATTTCTATGGCCCTTATTGCCCTTTTAACACTATCTATATCTGTTGTATTGTGAAGGGCCTTCATGCTTGCCAGCATTCCGGCAAGCTCTTCAAGCGACAGTCCCTTAAGTTGTTCCCGGAGTTTTGGGTTTTCAGGGACTTGAGGCAAACTAAGGCCTTTCAATACAGATTCCACATACAATCCTGTACCTCCACACAACACCGGCATTTTCCCCCGTGATACAATATCATTCCTGACAATTGCTTCATCGCGCAAAAATTCAAAAAGATTATACCGATATCCTGCCGGGCATATGTCAATCATATGATATGGAATATCGCCATATTCATCAAGATCCTTTCCTGTACCCAGATCCATCCCGCAATATATCTGCCGGGAATCTGCACTTATGACCTCACCGTTGACAGCATGCGCCACATCAACCGCTCGGGAGGTCTTTCCGGATGCGGTAGGCCCGGTTATTACAATCATTGATGTAGCCATTTCACAAAACACTAATTGTCAACAACCAATACTGCGCACATATTTACGCCACAGGCCACGAAGACGGAACATAAATCTATC
The DNA here is from genome assembly GCA_009775535.1 of Muribaculaceae bacterium. Lineage (GTDB taxonomy): Bacteria > Bacteroidota > Bacteroidia > Bacteroidales > Muribaculaceae > CAG-873. The sequence goes on along the minus strand of VSPW01000084.1, from coordinate 6,722 downwards.
TTCATTATTATATGCTATATTCAACCAATTGGGATCATCATAGTCAACATTCCATTCCCCAAAATCCTTAAGGCGAAATGTCGGCTTGTAGTTCTTAATTGGGTAAAGACGTTTACCATTATAGTCATATGTCTTCCACGCCATCGTAACTGTATATATCCTACGGAACTCAGCGCCTAATGCTGGAGACACGATACCTTCTTTTTCCATACGTGATATATGCAGTGCGTTATACCATTTCCCTTTCAGTTTCGATTCCTCCACTGCCTTTATAGTGTCAACAAAAACGGCATAATGCACTACCTTTGATGCACCTGCGACACTAGTGCTTACATACAAATAACGCAGCCGGAAATCCTTTATACCTGACATGGCTTCAAATCTTCTTCCAGCTTCGGTATCACCGATATAATTCGTATTTGAAAGTGATATTACAGTAGGTGTATCAATCGGTTTGCCTGATGATAGTGATTCCATATCATCATTTAGCAACATCATGCCCTCCGCTATTACCAGAAAACGCAATTCAGTCGACTGCATCTTCCCAAAATCGGGACTAATTGCCGCGTATTGCCCCCATATATTATAATATCGAATAGCCATATACACTACAGACAACACAAATATGGCAACAGGCATTATCATGAACATGAGCATATCAGGAGTGTTTATATTTACATTAATAAATGCCATGTAATAATACAGCCAATCAACTAACGAAAGAAACGCCCCAATATACAATAGAGTCCGTATCTGATAGATCGTCTCCCCCCTGAGCAACTGCCCGACAAATCCTTCGTCACATGCAAATTTATACTGAGAACGCATTTCTAGACAAAAAGAAGATCTCCCCCCAGCTATCACACCCCATAATGCAGACAAGGCAAGAATCGGACAAATAATCAATACCGTTAGATATGGAAGATGCCTATGTGCTTCCATACCGAATTCCTCCAACATGTCGCCAAACAACCATTTGACATGTATAAGACTGAAAGCAATCATCAGTATAGAACTGAATATCAATACCGATGATGTCATGTATACAACCCTCATACATGTTGGAGGATTACGCATACGGTTCGCACGCATGAATGATATCAAAAACAACACCTCCCCAAGCACCACCATGGGTAGCCACTGCTTAGATAGGAATGGGGACAACAATATAGGGAGAGCCAGCGCCCCACATGAGATTATCCAATTGACAAAAAGCCCATTTATATATCTCTTGGTTAAAGATACAGGTTCAATATGCTTCATATTCAATCTATTATTATATGGATAATTGAGGCAACACCTCAATCCTACATATTACGGTTAAAAAAGTCCAGCATCTTTGCATATACTACGGCCCGTGCGTTACATCCGTTTATAGAATGGTTCATATTAGGGAATACTAGCATGTCACACAATATCCCACGTGACTGTAAAACCGAAACATATTGCAATGTATTATAAAAATGCACATTATCATCGGCTGTCCCAGACATAAGCAAAAGTGGACACTTTACTCCATCTACACGGTTAATTGGCGCGCTCGCGTCATATCCGGGTCCATTTTGCTGTGGTGTAAGCATATATCTTTCAGCATATACCGTATCATAATAACGCCAATCTGTTACTGGAGCAACAGCAACAGCAGCAGAATACGGGGAATCTGCATTTGATATTGCCATCAATGTCTCATATCCGCCATAGCTCCAGCCAAAAATACCAATCCGGTCCTTATCAACAAATGGTAACGATGCTGCATATCGTGCAGCATTTATCTGGTCAACCGTCTCATAATATCCCAGGCGTTTGTATACTACATCCATGAACTCACGTCCACGGCCACCGGTACCACGGCCATCAACACACATAACTATATATCCCTTAATGGCAAAATAGTAATCCCAATCCATACGCCAGCGGTTTAATACCTCCTGAGAACCAGGGCCGCTATATTGGTACATTATTACAGGATATTTTTTTGTGACGTCAAAACCGGTCGGCTTAACCATGTATCCATTTAGTTTAACACCGTCGGATTCCATTACAAAAAATTCCTTTTCCGGGAGTCCTGCATAACGCTCATGATATGTTGAATTATCTTCAAGCGTCCTTAAAACCTTGCCCGAAGATGTATTCACTGTATATACAGGTGGAGTGGACACATTGCTATAACTTAATACACAATAGTCCATCAATGGCGAAAACGAAGCCGATGATGTGCCGCTATCTTTTGATATCAAGACAGAGCCACCTTTTCGGTCTGTACGCGACACACAACGGTCCATCGGTGTCGGTTGGGCTGATTGAAAATAATAGTTCCCCTGCGCATCACACCCATAATAATCCGTAACATCAAAATCGCCATTGGTTATCTGCTTTGCCAATGCTCCAGCATATGTATACTTATATATATGCCGATATCCCGACCGGGAACTTATCACAGAGAATCCATCATTCTCCAACGTAAAGTCCTCGTATGTTATAGGTTCAATCCATGCCTTCGACTCTTCTACATATACCGATTTGGCAACCATCGACTTAGGGTTCACACAATAGAATTCTACACGGTTCTGGTCTCGGTTCAATGTGGCTACTATCAACCGATCTGGAGTGTTTGTATACTTGATACGCGGAATATATTCAATATTGCGGTCCGGCAATGTAAGTTCCTTTATTTTCCTTGTCTCCACATCATAGCTATGTACACTCACATTTGAATTCGGCATACCGGCTACTGGATATTTATAAGAAAAATGACCCGGATATAGTTCATATTCATTTTTGGGTTGGCATGTGCCTTTGTAAAGCGGAAAGGAATACATTGGCACTTGCGATTCATCATATCTTATATAACACAAGGTCTGGTTGTCTGAAGCCCAATCCATTGATATAGACGTAGAAAATTCTTCTTCATAGGTCCAATCCGGGACTCCATTTATTATCTTGTTCGGAACTCCGTCTGTCGTAACTGCAATTTCCGTATTGTAATCCCATTTCTTTAAATAAATGTTATTGTCAGAAGCGACAAATGCCACCATTCGCCCGTCGGGAGAAAATAATGGGGCGCGCTGATACCCGAATTTAGAAGAAAGAGGTCTAAGCAACTTGCTTCTACGTTCATATATATAATATTTTGCTGTATACGAACGCCTGTATATGGGCTGACTTTCATTATATACCAATAACTTCGCTCCGTTTGGACTGATTTCAAATCCATCTATGCGTTCAAGCTTTGTCTCACGCGCCTCTGCTACGTCAAAAATGACGTCCAGTTCTTTTCCAGATTTTATATCATAACTTACAATCCGTTTACCGTCCTCACTCAATAACATATATGCACTGCCATCCGGAAAATATGTAAAGTTTTCCGGTTGTGCTGTTTTATTACCGGGATACACATATTTGGCAATGCCTTCTACATCCCGACTTGGCTGCGACATTGACATCTGCGGACATGTGATACCGACAAATGCCATTACTACTAATAATATCCTATTGTTCATATACCTATGTTCAAATTAAAAATATGTCTACCACAAAGAAAGTTGTTGGCTGGCATCATCGGCTGGAGGTGCAGGCTTTTTCTTTGGAGGCTTATATCCAAAGTCATCTGATGCTTTTGCCGGAGTTTCAACAGTTTCCGGCACTTCCATAACCCATGCAGTATCATCTAATGCCGTCTCAAATATTGCATCCGCAGATATCGGTGGAGAAACCATATCTTGCTCGATATCATCCTGCAAATCTGAATCCCCTGAGGCTTCGACTACATCTTCAGGATTATTGGCATATGTCGAGCGCTTTATACCTTCCAGTTCTTCACGCAATAACCTCATTTCGGCTTCATATTCGACGACCTTATCATTAAGCTGCTTATTTTGCTTCTTTAAAGTAGAAATCCTATTATCTTGCCGCTTTTTGATGTCTTCAAATTTATCAATTTCAGCCTGTATCTCATCCGCAATAGCCAATTCTTCCTTTGCCGAATCTAGCGCCTCACGTGTTGCCTGCAATTCATTTGCTGATAGGGCTAATTGCTGTCTTAATGTCTCGGCAGCCAATTGCGACTGCGAATCTTCTACAGACATAGCCCTCAAAGTTTTGGAATATTCATCATTCTGGCGTTCAAGTTCATCCACTTTTTTTTGTAATTCCGTATCTGGGCTATCTTCTTCCGCCGATATTGTTTCCTGCTTATTTTGCCTGGCGGCAATAAGTTGTAACCGTAAATCCTGATTCTCATTCCGCATAGCCTCAATATCATCTTCTTTAACGGACGCAACCTTGAGCTTATTCATAAGGCTCTTTTTCTCAAGGTCATATTGTTCACAATCGGCCTCAAGCTTCAATACTTTGCTTTCAAGGTCATGCACACGCTCACTTAATGCCCGCTTTTGACGCTCGGCACTGAGTTGTGCTTGTTTGGCCTCATTTTGCTTTTCTTCCAGATTGCGTACTTTTTCCTTATATGACTCGATCTCTGTTTTCATTGATCTCTGGCGCTGATTCCAGGCGTGTTCACTTTTTTCATTGGCCTGGACTTCCAGTTGTCTCAGATATTCCTTTACGCCACTGTCCACCTTGTCATATAAATAAAGCTTTTGGGCCTCAGGATCAACCGACCGCTTAAGGAAATCGGGCAATGATTCATTGAACACAGACAGAACAGAATCGAAAATCTGTGTTGTCGCAGCATTTGCTTCTTTTGTCAAACCAGATTTACCATCAGAATTACATGCCACTACATCTTGTGACGGCACTGCATTATTGATATCTGGACTAGATATTGCATTAACTGTGACACTTGTATCAGCATCGTCCGAATAGAATCCATCTTGTTCCGACACATCTCCACCGAAACCAAATGCCCGTTTTATTATATTTCCTATTCCCATATGGAATTATATTTTGTTTTTATTTGCCATAATAACGGAAAGCCGGATTATGAATGTTCCTCAAAACCTTCGTTGCCATAAGCCATATCTGGTTTTGCCACTATGCCGACACTCTTCAACCCATTTATTGCAATAACAAGAGGCAATGGAAATTTAACCACCCTTACATGTTCACTCTCATAAACAGCATTGATATCATTCAGAAAGTCGATATCATAAAGGCCATCAGATGATGATGGATTGATGGTGAAATACCCCACGCCAAATGACGTCAGATTCTGGAAAAAATGCGTACCTTGACTAGGCTCTATGCGGTATCCCTCTAATGAAGCCTCCACAATGACCCTAGCAGCCGAAATGTCAGGCCATTTCACAGGTATACCAAGTGCCGTATCACTTGAGCCCCAACGCCCTGGCCCAACAAGGACATAATTCTCACCACGGTCTGTAAAATCGCGGTTTATTTTTGCTATTTCATCGGCAATTAACGAATTATGTGTAGATGAAAAATTTTCAGGACGCACATATATTATGGTATCGACATTCTCCACATTTCCATGGCCCAATGCCGTATTGCTTTTAAGTATTAATTTTGAAGGATCGATATTAATCAGTTCGTCATCAACAAAATCCTTTTTATCAATTATAGGACGCATCTGCAGCCAATAAAGACGACCTTTCATCTCGCCCTGTGGATCTATCACCCCCGCAAATTCAATCTCTACAGGACGTTCCATTGTAGAAGATCCGGTCTTAAGCATGAAGTCAATTGCCTGCGCCAACGGGAATACTTTGTCCCGCAACACATTGGCAAATGTCACAACCCTACGTCCACGTCCGGATTCTCCCTCACGCAGCCATCCATCATTGGCGTCATATGTGGAAACCATGTAACGCAGCGCACCAGTATCGGCAAAGGATTGTACAGTACGTGTCACAATATTGAATCCGTCGTCAACTTTGAAATCCATATCTGTAACATTGGTATCCAATGCGTACAATTTGGTCTGGGTATCCCTTAACGCCAGATCGAGCGTGGAAGTCTGCAATGTATGCCCCGGATGAAGAGGAGAGAACCTAAGCCCTACACCTCCATCCACTATATATTTGCCAAGCCCTATAGCTATCTCGGCAACCCCATCTTCAGTCTTTTCATGCTCCAACGGGTAATAGTTCAAAGACCGGCCTACACCTGAAAATGACGGCATATAATAACTACCATAGTTCTCACCGACCACTTCCTGTATGATTACCGCCATCTTCTCTTGATCTATAACATTGCTTGTAGCGGTCATATATGCTTTTGATGCTGCATAAAATACTGATGCATATACTCCTTTTACAGCCGATGACAATAGATCCAACATCTTTACAGGATCTTCTACATAAGGAATCATATATGTAGAGTATATGCCGGCAAACGGCTGGTAATGGGAATCCTCCAACAAACTGGAACTGCGTATTGCCAATGGACGCTTTACCACATCAATCAACGCCAACAAATCTTCCAATAGGCTTGCCGGCAATTCCGCGTCAAGAAAGCGTTGTAGTATCTCCTCATCTTTGGCATCGCTCAATGCAACAGGATAAAGCCCATTATCCGCCATAAACCTGTCGAATAGATCAGTACACAACACAACCGTCCGTGGTATCTGGATGCTTACCCCATAAAAATTATCACATATGGGATTCTCCTTAATCATCTTGTCCACAAAAGCGAGGCCTCTACCCTTACCACCCAAAGAGCCTTCCCCTATACGGGCAAAATTGGAATAATAATCGAACCGCCCTTTACGGAACACGGCAACCACCCCACGATTTTTCATCTTA
>VSPW01000083.1 GCA_009775535.1 Muribaculaceae bacterium | reverse complement strand
TACCAGAGCTATCTGGCCGACAAGGTGTTCCTCACCGACGACCACGGGAAAAAACGCGAGGAAGCCATAACCGCCAAAGAAAAGGAGGCCACCGAACTCCGCTACAAATACTTCGGGCCGGAAGGCGAACTGTACAAGAAACGCCAGTCATTGATGAAGCCAATACAGGAAGACGTGTACAATGCCGTCAAGAAAGTGTCGGAAGAACGTGGCTACCAGATGATCCTTGACCGCGCATCATCTTCGGACATCATCTTCGCATCCCCCAGGATAGATGTTTCCAACGAGGTACTCTCAAAGCTAGGATATTCCAACTAAAAATATTATCTTTGCAGCAAATTATACAACAATAACCAAGCAAATCAATAAAAATAACCACTCAATACCATCATGATCAAGAAACTTCTTCTGGCTATCGCCGTAGCCCTGCCAATGTGTGCCGCAGCGCAGACCCCAAAATTCGGAATCGTAGAAGTAGAGCCTATCTTCCAGTCGTTGCCTGAGACCACAGCAGCACAGAACCAAATCACCGAAGCCTCCAAGAAATACGAGGACGAATTCGCGAAACTTCAGGAAGAATTCAACAAGAAGTACACCGAATTCCAGAACCTCACCAAGGACACCACAACCCCCGAATCTATCAAGGAGCGCCGCATGCAGGAACTCTCCGAGCTAGACCAGAAGGTACAGCAGTTCCGCGCTACAGCCACAAATGACCTGCAGCGCCAGCAGCAGACCCTCATGGCCCCGATACAGGAAAAAATCCTCACCGCCATCAAGGCTGTAGGCCAGGAAAACAACTTCACCTTCATATTCACCAACGAAGTGCCGGCATATGTGGGTACAGACGTGGTTGACGTGACTCCCCTGGTGAAGACAAAACTAAACGTAAAATAAAAGTCCTGAAAAAGGAAAATACAAAATTAATACAAACAGGGGATGCCACATGGCATCCCCTGTCTTAAACCAACCAAAAGCACATGAAAACGAACAGATTCATCCTTTCAGCACTTGCAATCTCCGCAACACTTGCATTCACATCGTGCGATGACAGCGAAACCGGATTTGAAAACATCGAATACCGTCAGGTAGACATCCTATTCGATACAAATTCACAGATCGAATACGGGCAGGCCGGAGAATGGACCGGATGCTACGATGACCAAAAGGCAGGTTCACTCAATTACCAGGGTTTCCATTTCTCCCACACAGCCAGCACAACCGAATATGATGGCGTGACATATTACTCATGGTACGGGTTCTGTCCGTCAGTGTCCACCGACAACGAGGACTATACCGCATCAGGTAACTTCACAGACCACCAGTGGGCATCAATAACCGGAGGCGCGGCAGAAGGCTACGGAAAGCCTTACATGTCTTGCTTCTGGAACACATCAGACCCTGTAGACAAGACTCCTTTCAACCCTATTAACGGCGAAGCAAACGGCAATGGCTTCTACGTGCCCTCCGTATATATCTCATATGAGCATGGACAACCGTTCGTACCGTTTGAGATATATGTCACCAACTCATCCTACGGCTACTACTCAATGAAGAACGGCTCTGCGTTCAACCACGCCTTCACCGCCGACGACTGGTGCAAGCTCCACATCACCGGATACAACGGAGGTGTAAAGACCGCCACTGTCGATGTCGACCTGGCCAAGGGGACCGACCTGCTCGACACATGGAAACGCGTAGACCTTACCACGCTCAAAAGTGTAGACATGATAGTGTTCACCATGTCATCATCCGATTCTGGACAGTGGGGCATGAACAACGCGGCATACTTCTGCATCGACAACCCCATCATGAAAGTAGGCCTCGAACAATAGCGGCTTTCCCATATCTGAGCAAAAATATTTAAGGCGGCATATCGACAGTATGCCGCCTTTGTCATTTAAGAAATTTTATATACCTTTGCAGCCGCAAAAAAGAAAGAAAACGGGAGTTTTCATTATCATATTTACAGGTACATTTTATCAATTATTTATTCATGAACCTATCAAGTGCAATCGACTTCCAGCCAAAGCTCTGGAAGGCACTACGCCACTACGACATGCGCAAATTGCGCTCCGACATCATAGCAGGCATCGTAGTGGGCATCGTCGCCCTGCCACTGGCCATAGCATTCGGCATCGCCTCCGGCGTAAGCCCGACAATCGGCCTGATAACAGCCATAATCGGCGGATTCATGGTATCGGCCTTCGGCGGCAACTCCGTACAGATCGGCGGCCCTACGGGAGCATTCATCATCATCGTCTACAATATCATAGCCCAGTTCGGCCTGCAGGGACTGGCTATAGCCACATTCATGGCCGGGCTGATACTCGTACTGATGGGGCTGTTCAAGCTAGGCACCGTGATCAAATTCATCCCCTACCCGATTGTAGTGGGTTTCACTGCCGGTATAGCCCTAACAATCTTCTCGACCCAGATCAACGACTTCCTCGGCCTGGGACTGCGCGACATACCCGGACAGTTTATACCCAAATGGGGATTATATCTCCGTTCGTTAGGCAACATAAACTGGCCCACACTGCTGATCGGGCTGGTATCGCTGGCCATCATCATTTTGACGCCAAAAGTGTCAAGGAAACTTCCTGGAGCGCTGATATCGATCATCCTCGTCACGGTAGCCTGCTACCTGTTGCGCACATTCTGCCCAGACAGCGGGTTCTCCGTTGAGACCATCGGCGACCGCTTCGGCATGCTCGCCACTGACATACCGGCAATCCATGGCTTCGACCTGAACATGGCCACCATCAACATGCTCCTCCCGTCGGCATTCACCATCGCCGTGCTCGGTGCAATAGAGTCACTGTTGTCAGCCACCGTAGCCGACGGCGTGACAGGCTCGCACACCAAGACCAACACAGAACTTATAGGCCAAGGCCTGGCAAACATCACCGTACCTTTCTTCGGCGGGATACCTGTCACAGGTGCGATAGCACGCACAATGACAAACATCACCAACGGAGGACGCACACCGGTAGCCGGCATAGTCCATGCCCTGGTGCTCCTGCTAATATACATATTCTTGATGCCGCTCATATACCACGTGCCTATGGCCTGCCTTGGGGCAGTGCTGATGGTCGTAGCCTACAACATGAGCGGATGGCGCACCATCCGCGGCATACTCAAAGCCCCGAAGAGCGACATATCCGTGCTGCTTGTCACATTCCTGCTCACCGTAATATTCGACCTTACGATAGCCATTGAGATTGGCTTGCTTCTGGCAGTGTTGCTATTCCTCCGCCGTGTAATGGAAAACACCCAGGTAAAGGTATACTCCGAACAACTCGATGTGGCCGAAGGTACTGACCTCGACTCATCGCACCACGAGATGCTAGACGTAGCCCCGGGTGTACAGGTGTATGAAATCGATGGTCCGTTCTTCTTTGGAGTAGCCACAAAATTCGACGAGATGATGCGCAATGCATCCAGCACCCCGCTTGTAAGGATAATAAGGATGCGCAAAGTGTCATTCATCGACTCCACCGGCCTGCACAACCTAGAACTGCTGATCGACTCATCGCACAAGGAAGGCACTCATGTGGTCCTGTCCGGGGTAAACGAGTCGGTGCGGACTGTGCTCGTAAATACCGGAATCAGCCGCATGATAGGCAACGACCACATATGCGACCACATTTCCAAGGCTGTGATAATGGCAAACAGCCTTGTGGACGACATCCGGAAACAGAAACAGGACAATACCATGCGCTAAAGCGCTCATGTAAACGTCCGTTCACAAAAAAAATCACAAATTTATTTGACGATACAAAAATTAGTACTACCTTTGTACCGTTTTTGAAGCAAAAGAAAAAATCGTTTAATTTATTTAATCAAAAAGAAAATGAAAAAGTTAGTATTGTTACTTGCTGTTGCTTTCAGCGCTAGCATGTTCTCTTGCGGCGGTGGCCAGAAGGAAATGTCTCACCAGGATTCTATCGACAGCGGCCTGATCGTTGTTGAAGAAGTTACTGAAATCGTTGAGACTGTAGTAGCAGACACCTGCGCTACCGATTCTTGCTGCGCTGACTCTGCAAAGGCCGAATAATCTCGACTTTTAAGCAATAAACAGCCATAAAGGATAAAAGACGGCCTCGCCATTACGGCGAGGCCGTCTTTCTGCATGCGTAAGCCTTGTTTTAACCGAATTTAACCGCCATGGCTAAAACATTTTTTGTTAATTTTGCATTGCAGAATAGGTACAATATATTAATACATCACTTACACATGCCACAGGTTACAGAAAAAATGGCGCTCGACTACCATAGCCAGCCGCGCCCGGGTAAGATAGAGACAATCCCGACAAAACCATACTCATCCCAGCAGGACCTGGCCCTGGCCTATTCACCGGGAGTGGCCTATCCTTGCCTCGAAATAGAGAAAGACCCAGCCGGGGCTTATTCCTACACCAACAAGGGGAACCTCGTAGCGGTGATATCCAACGGTACAGCCGTGCTGGGACTAGGAGATATCGGACCTCTTGCCGGAAAACCGGTGATGGAAGGGAAAGCCCTGCTGTTCAAGATTTTTGCAGGCCTTGACTGTTTCGATATCGAAGTTAATGAAAAAGACCCCGAAAAATTCATCTCCATAGTAAAGGCCATAGCCCCTACATTCGGCGGAATCAACCTTGAGGACATAAAAGCCCCTGAATGTTTTGAGATTGAACGCAGGCTGCGTGAAGAGCTCCCGATACCGGTGATGCACGACGACCAGCACGGCACGGCCATAATATCGGCAGCCGGACTGCTCAACGCACTTGAGCTCCAAGGCAAAAAGATAGAGGACATAAAGCTTGTAGTCAACGGGGCAGGTGCAGCAGCAGTATCATGCACAAGGCTCTACATAGCCATGGGCGTAAAAAAGGAAAACGTGGTGATGTGCGACTCCAAGGGGGTAATCTCGACATCACGCAAGAACCTGAACAGCCAGAAGGCAGAATTTGCCACCAGCCGTAACGTGTCGACACTGGAAGAGGCCATGCGCGATGCGGATGTGTTCCTAGGACTCTCCGTAGCCGATGTCATTACCCCTGAGATGGTGAAATCAATGGCGCCACGCCCCATAGTATTTGCCCTGGCTAACCCCAACCCGGAAATATCCTACGACCTGGCCATGTCATCGCGTGACGACATAATATTCGCCACAGGACGCTCCGACTATCCCAACCAGATAAACAACGTGCTCGGATTTCCTTACATATTCCGTGGGGCACTAGATTCTGGGGCGGCCACAATCAACGAAGAGATGAAGCTGGCAGCCGTACATGCCATCGCCCGCCTGGCAAAACGGCCCGTGCCGGCTGTCGTAAATGCGGCATACGACATGAAAGGCATGTGTTTCGGCAAAGAATACATCCTGCCGAAACCCCTCGACCCGCGCCTGCTCACCGCAGTAGCCCCCGCAGTGGCCAAGGCTGCAATGGAAAGCGGCACAGCCAGAACCCCCATAAAGGACTGGCACAAGTATGAAAACGACCTGCGCACACGCATGGGATACGAAAACAAGATGATGATGAACTTCATCGAAGAGGCCCGTCTCAATCCCAAACGCGTAGTGTTCGGGGAAGCCAATACCGACAACATGCTGCGTGCAGCCGTAGCCGCCTGCCGTGACGGGATAGCACAGCCCATACTCCTTGGAAATGAGGAAATGATCTCCAAACGTGCCGCAAGGCTCGGCCTGGACATATCCCGGCTGGAAATCGTAAATTTGCGCCATGACCGCGAGGCCGGACGCCGAAGCCGTTTCGCCCACCTGCTGGCCGACCGCAGGGCACGGCAGGGCATGACCTACGACCAGGCCCTGGAAAAAATGTTTGACCGCAACTATTTCGGCATGATGATGGTGGAGACTGGGGAAGCCGATGCCTTCATCGCCGGTACATACTCAGGAGGACACGAAGCAGCCGACATTGCAAAGACCGTAATCGGCATACGCCCGTCATACGGACATTTCGCTTCGCTGCACATCCTGAACACTAAACGGGGTGTATATTTCCTTGCCGACACAATGATCAACGAGACCGCAGACGAGGACACACTCTACGATGTAAGCCGCCTGGCACGCAACGCAGTGGAATATTTCGCACGCGAACCGAGGATGGCCCTGGTATCATACAGCAACTTCGGGTCAAACGAGGAGAAGGAATGCTGCATGGTGAGACGCGTGGTAGAAAGGCTGCACAGCCAGTACCCCGACCTACCTGTCGACGGCGAAATGCAAGTGCACTACGCCCTAAACCGTGAACTCCGCGACAGCAAGTACCCATTCACAAGGCTAAAAGGCAAAGATGTCAACACCCTTGTGTTCCCCAACCTCTCCGCAGCCAACACCACCTTGAGAATGATGCTGGAAATGGGTGTCGGTGAGGCGATAGGCCCTATACAGGTCGGCCTGCAGAAGCCGGTACATTTCATAAACGTAGACTCACCCGTGCGCGACATAATCAACCTTACGACCATAGCCGTGCTCGATGCCGGAGTGATGGAACGCGTCAATACCGGGGACTCCACATACGAGGACAAATGACGCCTTTTAGACAACCCATATTGAATATATGGATAAAAGGTATGGATAATTATATCTAAATTGCACATAAAATACACCAGACAGACATGGCAAAAGTAGGTGATACTGTAAGATTCCTCAACTCCATCGGAGGAGGCCGCATAATCAGGATAAAGGACAATATAGCATATGTCGAAGAAGAGGATGGCTTCGAGACTCCCGTGCTGCTCCGCGAATGCGTAGTTGTGACAGCGGCCGGACAGGACACTCCACGCCCGCAGGCATCAACAAGGAACACTCCCCCATTACCAAGCAAGGACACAACCCCACAGCAGGCGGCATCATCTTCCACCGACATGGAGATTGTCGAGACAAAGGGTGGCGACAGGCTCAACATAGTCCTCGCCTACGAACCACGCGACATAAAGCGTCTAAGCGACACATCATTTGACGTATACCTGGTCAACGACTCCAACTACTACCTGTACTTCACATACCTGACCCGCAGCGACACATCATCAGGATGGACAGCACGCTACAGCGGAATAGTAGAGCCCAACATACAGATCCTCATCGATGAAGTCCACACATCCGACCTCCCCGGCCTTGACAAGGCAGCAGTGCAGTATGTAGCATTCAAACAGGACAAGGAATTCGGCCTCAAACAGCCGGCAAGCGTGGAATGGAGGATAGACACAACAAAATTCGCAAAGCTCCACTGCTTCCACTCCAACCCGTACTTCGACTGCGAGGTCATAGCCTACGACATCGTAAGGGATGATGTGCCCGCACGCCAGAACACAATCGATCCGAAGGCCATCACTGAAGGCATACGGCAAAAGAAATCCGACATACGTCAGGGCCAAAGGAAACAAGTGTCAAAAAAGGCCTCACGTCCAGGAGTGATCGAAGTAGACCTGCATATTGATGAACTTGTGGACTCGACAAGAGGCCTCTCAAACGCCGACATGCTCAACCTCCAGGTCGACAAATTCCGGGAAGTGATGGATGCCAACCTCAAGAGCCACGGTACAAAAATCATCTTCATACATGGCAAAGGCGAAGGCGTACTGCGCCAGGCTCTGATGAAGGAGCTAAACCACCGCTACAAAGGGCACGAAGTACAGGACGCATCATTCCGTGAATACGGTTACGGCGCCACGCAAGTCACCATAAGATGATAATATGTTTCTCCGGCACAGGCAACAGCCTCAAATGTGCCCTTGCCCTAAAGGAGGCTCTGCCAGTTAACTGGCAGAGCCTCACAATGATCAGTTCTCAGAACCTCGCCAGCCCTTCCGTCACCCTGGCGGCAGAACCGGACGAACCTGTCATCTGGATATTCCCGACATACAGCTGGGGAGTCCCGCCTATAGTCCTGAGATTCCTGGAAATATGTACATGTACCCGTCCCGATGCCCTGCACCACGCAGTGGTGACATATGGCGACGATGCCGGCAACCTTGCATCGCAATGGCACAGACGGCTACAGCGTAAAAATCTCACACCTGGCGGGGTCTACGGCATAAGGATGCCCAATACCTACACCCTGATGAAAGGCTTCGATACCGACC